>JBDNJH010000262.1:0-7744 GCA_041687875.1 Flavobacteriales bacterium
AGGATGTACCGATTTTAACGGAATTTCCAGAAAAGGAACATTCACAGCCGAATTCAGCGGGAATTTTGGAAATGAAGGAACTACGATTGATATACTCTTTAACGGCTTTACAAAAGGTCAGTACACACTTGCAGGAACGTATTCTCTAACTGTCGGTGCTGCGGATGGATCAGGAAATCCAACCTACAGCGAAACCATCTCGGATGCGATTATTTCTTGGGGCTCTCAGCAAGTCCTTTGGGAAGCAGACCTCAACAGAACGTGGACAGAAGGTGATGACACCCACTTCAACACACCAGACTCTACCAGCATCATGGGAATTGCTGGTTTGAATGATGATGTTTTTGAACTGACAGGCTCGGGTTCTGGCAACGATTCAAACACGCATCCTTTTACTTGGGAGTCATCAACTGGACTTATGCTGCAAACAGGTTGTGCCTACATTAATAAAGGTACAATGGTCATTTCTCCTGCCAATTTTAACGATGGAACCATTGACTATGGAATGGGCGAATGCGATAAGCAAGCCACTATTGAAGTGGATGGTGAAGTGTTCAACTTTACGCAGTAGCTGTTAGGGTTTGATGCATCAAACCCCAACGAAAACCGAATCCTCAACCCTCGGCATTCCGAAGGTCTTACCTACTTCAAACATTTTTCGGATTGCCATTTTTCCTTTATCTCCAAGATCAATTGAGAATTGATTGACGTAGAGATTAATGTGCGACCGCCTCACAGCCTCATCCATTTCTTGCGCATGGCATTTGACATATTCTTTGGAAGCATTGGGATTGTCAAAAGCAAATTGCACGCTCTGTCTAAGCAAGACATCAAATCGTTTGCGCAACTCTGGCTTCAGTCTGCGGTGAATGGCAATGCCGCCAAGCGGAATCGGGAAACCTGTTTTCTGTTCCCAAACTTCTCCCAAATCTGCAAGTTGAACTAGCCCTTTTTCCTGATACGTGAATCGGTTTTCATGGATAATAACACCTGCTTCCACTTCATTATTCAAGACTGCCTTTTCAATTTCTGAGAAAAGGAATTCCTTTTTATTAGAAGTATCCGGATACGCAAACGACATTAGGAAATTGGCGGTCGTATTCTTGCCAGGAATGGCGATAGTGGCCGTTTTCAACTCCTCTGCAGTCAAAGGTTTCTTTGCAATGAGCAGCGGCCCGCATTTGTTTCCCAACGCACTTCCTGCATTCAGCAGTTGATAAACATCACTAACATGTGCAAAGGCATTGTAGCTGATTTTGGTGATGTCCAGTTTCCCAGCGATTGCCATCCTGTTCAGTTCCTCCACATCGGCAAGCACTACCTCCAGTTCAATATCACCACGGTCAATACGTCCATTTACCAACGCATCAAAAATGAAGGTATCGTTCGGGCATGGCGAAAATCCAAGGGTGAGTTTATGCTTCATCAGTCATTTTGTAGAGGTATTTTAACACTTGGTGATGGAGGTTTTTGATGGCTAACGGGATGTTCCAAGCAGCCGCATTCCTTGGTTCTATCCTATTGGAAACTGCACGAATCTGAACCCACGGAATATCAAATTGTTGACAAACATAGGCCACGGCTGCTCCTTCCATAGATTCGATGTTGCACTCAAATTGCTTGAGATCTCTTTGGATAGTGGCCGCGTTTCCGTGAACACGATTGACCGTCATGGCAGTCACTCCCAACAGCTTCTCAGGTCGGTAGTATTCGTTTGCATTGAACTCCCTGTCCATATTATCCATCAATCCTAGGTCTTCAGCTGGAATGAACCTTGAATGGTCTCCAACTCCTAGTTCTGAGAACTCATCAATGGCAACCCATACAACCTGCCCAATCACTACATCATTCGTAAACGAGCCAGCTATCCCGATGTTAACCACTAAGTCATATTTGGTTTCGGCAAGTTTGCGGGTAAGAGCAAACGTGGTTGCCACCATTCCCACACCCGTTATCAATTTCTCCAAACCCTCAAACTCAGCAGAGATCATTTCCGCCTTGGTTGCTGAGACTAGAAGAATTTTTTTTGGCATGGGCCAAAGTTAGTTTCTTCCCTTCAGTTTTTTAGAAACAGGTAGAGACGCGAGCATCGCGTCTCTACAATCCATTATCTTTGGCCGAATCTCAAACCAACCAACCATGAAACATTTAATGAATTGGGGAGGAATACTTGGACTGGCACTCATCGGAATTTCGCTAGTGCTCTATTTGCTCGACATGACCGAAGCCAAATGGGCGCAATGGATTAGCTATGCTGTTATTGCTGCGTTAATCTACCTCGGAACACAGTCTAAACGAAAAAATCAGGATGGAATCCTTTCTTACGGACAAGGACTAGGGACAGGAGTTGGCATCGCATTTTTTGCAAGTATCATGGTGGCCTTTTACACGTTCATATTTTTCAGTTTTATCGACCCAGACATGTTGCAAGGACTTATTTTGCGAACAGAAGACCAGATGTATGACCAAGGATTACCTGACGATCAGGTTGAAATGGCCATGAGCATGACCAAAAAGTTCATGCAACCTGGCCCCATGGCGGCAATGGTAGTTTTGAGCTACACTTTTGTTGGCTTTCTTATTTCGTTGATTACATCTGGAATTCTTAAAAAAGATGGAGACCCATTCGCTTCGGTTTCCTCTGATTATGACACTAAATAATCGTAGTGCTCGTATCCATTGTAATCCCACTCTTCAACGAACATGAATCTCTGCCTGAGCTCACTAGGTGGATTGATGAGGTGATGCAAAAAAACAACTTCAACTATGAAGTTGTTTATGTGGATGATGGCAGCACGGATGGCTCTTGGGAGGTCATTGAAGAGCTTAAGAAGCAATACCCGCAGATTCGCGCGTTGCGATTCCGCAGAAACTATGGTAAATCAGCAGGTTTGAACCGCGGATTCGATGCCGCCAAAGGCGATATCGTCATTACGATGGATGCCGATTTACAGGACAGCCCAGAGGAAATTCCTGAACTGGTGAGAATGATAACCGAAGATGGTTTTGACCTTGTATCGGGCTGGAAGAAAAAACGCTACGACCCGATTACAAAAACAATTCCGACCAAACTTTACAATTGGGCAGCACGAAGTATGTCTGGCATTAATCTGCATGATTTTAATTGTGGTTTAAAAGCTTACAAGCAAGATGTGGTGAAAAGCGTGGAAGTTTATGGCGAGATGCACCGATACATTCCAGTAATTGCCAAATGGGCGGGATTCACCAAAATCGGTGAAAAAGTTGTCCAGCATCAAGAGCGGAAATTTGGCGTTACCAAATTCGGGATTGAACGATTCATCAACGGCCCACTCGATTTATTGGTCATTACGTTCATGAGTCGGTTTGGCAAACGTCCGATGCACTTTTTTGGCGTGTATGGCACGCTGATGTTTCTTTTGGGCGGAGCCGTCAGTGTTTGGCTCATTCTCGAAAAAATTATTGGCCTAGCAAACCAAATCAAAGTACGTGAAGTGACCGATCAGCCATTGTTTTATTTGGCAATTCTTGCCATGATTATCGGCACGCAACTGTTCACAGCTGGGTTCTTGGCTGAGATGATTTCCCGTTCATCACACGATCGGAACAACTACCACATTGCCGAAACAATAGACTAACATTGGGCGCAACCCGAAAATGTGTGATTATCGGCCCTGCTTTTCCGCTTCGTGGAGGAATTGCGCAGCTTAACGAATCCTTGTCACAGGAATTCACCAAACAGGGAATTGAGAACACGATTTTCTCATTCTATCTTCAATATCCCGATTTTCTTTTTCCAGGAACAAGCCAAAAGGAGGCGGCTGACCGCAAAGGACCAGAAGGAGTTGATATTCAATCTACTATCAGTTCCATTAACCCCATTAGTTGGTGGCTAACGGTTCGGAAAATTGCCAAACTAAAGCCCGATTTTATTGTAGTTCGATTTTGGCTCCCGTTTATGGGGCCATGTTTAGGCACTATTTGCAAATGGCTGAAAGCCAAGCTAAATGTGCCAATTATTGGCATTTTAGATAATGTGATTCCGCACGAAAGGAGAATCGGAGACCGAATATTCACTCGATATTTCCTGAATCATTGCGGTTCGTACGTGGCCATGTCTTCAAGTGTAATGGAAGAACTTAGCCAGTTTGATGTTAAAAAACCTCGGAAGATGCTCTATCACCCAATTTACGACCATTTTGGAGAAAAGGTGGATAAAGAACTGGCCAGAAAACATTTACACCTATCTACTGATTGGAAGGTGATTTTATTCTTCGGAATCATTCGTAAATACAAGGGGTTGGAACTTCTGCTGGAAGCCATCTCCAAGATGGAAAACCGAAACAAGCTTAGGCTGATTATTGCAGGTGAGTTCTATCAAAATCGTTCGAAATACGATAGGCTAATAAAAGAATTGGAAATTGAAGATAATGTGATAATAAATGCTGGTTTTGTAGACAGCAACAAGGTGCGATATTATTTCTGTGCTTCAGATATAGTAGCTCAACCTTACCTGAGTGCCACCCAAAGCGGTGTAACTCAGATTGCCTATCACTTCAACACACCCATGCTTGTTACCAATGTTGGAGGATTGCCCGAAATGGTGCCGCACGGAAAGGTAGGATATGTGACCGAAGTGACTTCTGAATCTGTTGCTGAGAATCTTGACCGCTTTTTTCGTGAAGAAAAAGCAGCTGAATTTCAATTGAATATTCAAAAGGAAAAGCAACGATTTTCTTGGAATCACTTTGCCCTAGAGATTGAGAAATTGGCAATCAAGGCACATTAACTAAATACACCCATCGGAACCGTGTTTCCAGCCCATTTTCCAATTCAAATTAGGCACGTAAATGACTATATTTGGCGCGCCTAGAAACGGTGAGTCATTAAATCAATTACCCTGAAACAGATTGCAATGGTTGATCTGCAAACGCAATATCAGCGATTGCAGACTGAAATTGATCAAGCCGTGCTTGGAGTCATGGAGTCCACACGGTTCATTGGTGGGCCTGAGGTTGATAATTTCGCAATTGAACTAGCCGATTATCTCGGAATCAAGCACATAATTCCATGTGCAAACGGAACAGACGCTCTTCAAATTGCCATGATGGCATTGGGTCTAAAACCCGGAGATGAGGTCATTGTACCAACGTTCACATATGTAGCAACAGCCGAAGTCATTGCTCTTTTAGGACTGACACCGGTTATGGTTGATGTGGATGCAGAAACCTTCACTCTTGACTTGAAACAAGTCGAGGATGCCATTTCTCCGAAAACAAAAGCAATAGTTCCTTTTCATCTCTATGGTCAATGTGCCGATATGGAAAGACTGATGAAATTGGCAGATTCCAAAGGAATATTTGTGATTGAAGACAATGCACAGGCAATTGGTTCTGATTATCATTTCACAAATGGAAAAACGGTAAAGGCCGGAACGATTGGGCACTTTGGATGCACTTCGTTTTTTCCATCAAAGAACCTTGGCTGTTTTGGTGATGGCGGTGCAATTTTCACCGATGATGATAATCTTGCTGCAACAGCTAAAATGATTGCGTCTCACGGGCAAAGCCGTCAATACGTTCATGACGTGGTCGGTGTAAACTCAAGGTTGGATGCTATGCAAGCAACCATCCTAAGGGTTAAACTGCCTCATTTGGATGATTTCATTTCGCGCAGAATTGCTGTTGCTGACAAATACGATGCGGCTTTTAAGCATGTGAATCAGATTCAAACTCCGATTAGAAATTCGCGCTCATTGCACGTCTTTCATCAATACACACTCGTATTGAACGGAGTTGACCGCGATGGGCTAAAAACTTTCTTAGCTGAGAATGATGTCCCGTCCATGATTTATTACCCAATTCCATTGCATAAACAAAAGGCATTTGCATTGAGCGATTCTGACAGAACTTTCAGTGTGACTGAAACTCTATGCGACAACGTTATTTCGCTGCCGATTCATACAGAAATGGAATCGGAGCAACAGAATTACATCATTGAAAAAGTACTAGAATTCATAAATAAAGGATAATGAATATTGCAGTCGTAGGAACAGGTTATGTTGGATTGGTTACGGGAACATGTCTTGCCGAAACGGGAAATCACGTTATATGCGTTGATATTGACGTAAAAAAAGTCAATAAGATGAAAAATGGCGAGGTGCCGATTTACGAACCTCACTTAGACGTACTCTTTGAACGCAATATCAAACAGGGTCGATTAAAATTCACCACGGATTTGAACGAAGCTGTAGAATCAGCACAAGTTGTCTTCCTAGCACTACCAACTCCTCCTGGAGAAGATGGTTCTGCCGATCTTTCTTACGTTCTTGGAGTTGCAGACAATCTTGGAAAAATCATGAAGGACTACAAGGTCCTTGTTGATAAAAGCACAGTGCCCGTAGGAACAGCAGATAAAGTAACGGCTGCAGTTAAGAAGCACGCAACCGTTGATTTTGATGTGGTTTCCAATCCTGAATTTTTGAGAGAGGGATTTGCTGTTGATGATTTCTTAAAGCCAGACAGAGTTGTTGTTGGAACATCTTCAGCCCGAGCCCAGAAAGTTATGGAGGAGCTTTACAAGCCATATGTTCGACAAGGGAATCCAATCATCTTTATGGATGAAAAATCGGCCGAGTTGACAAAATATGCTGCCAACGCTTTCCTTGCTACTAAAATTACGTTCATGAACGAAGTAGCAAATCTTTGCGAGTTGTTGGATGCCGATGTTGACAAGGTTAGAATCGGAATCGGAACCGACACTCGTATTGGAAAGCGTTTCCTTTTTCCAGGTATAGGTTATGGAGGAAGTTGTTTCCCGAAGGATGTTCAAGCCCTAGCTAAATCTGCCGCAGGAGTAAATTATGATTTCGCTCTCCTCACTTCAGTAATGGCAGTAAACGAGAAACAAAAAACCATCATTGTTCCTAAGATCAAAGACTTTTTCGGTGGTGACCTAAAAGGAAAACACTTTGCGTTGTGGGGATTGGCCTTTAAACCCGACACAGACGATATTAGAGAAGCACCAGCACTTTACGTCATTGATAAATTACTTGCGGCAGGAGCCACCATCACCGCATACGATCCGGAGGCGATGGAGAACGTAAAGGAATTACTTGGAGACAAAATATCATACGCTGAAAATCAATATGATGCACTTTCAAATGCTGATGCATTGATTATCGCTACCGAATGGTCTGTTTTTCGTTCGCCAGAATTTGACAAATTGAAGAAAGGTCTTAAGGAAAAAGTGATTTTTGATGGTCGTAACCTTTACGACCTAGACCAAATGAAGGAACTTGGTTTTTATTACAATTCTATCGGAAGAAAAACAATAATTCCACAAGGATGAAAAGAGTTCTCATAACTGGTGCCGCAGGTTTTCTTGGTTCGCACCTTTGCGAGAGATTCCTGAAAGAAGGTTGTCATGTCATTGCCATGGACAACCTTATCACAGGTAATCTTAAGAACATAGAACATCTATTCAAACTCAAGGAGTTTGAGTTCTACCACCATGATGTGAGCAATTATATCCACATTCCTGGCGAATTGGATTATATCCTACATTTCGCTTCTCCGGCTAGCCCAATTGATTATCTGAAAATCCCTATTCAAACCCTAAAAGTGGGCTCGTTGGGAACGCACAATTGTCTTGGTTTGGCCAAAGCAAAGGGAGCGAGAATGTTAATCGCATCAACCTCTGAGGTTTATGGCGACCCAATGGTTCACCCACAAACGGAAGAGTATTGGGGAAATGTAAATCCCAT
>JBDNJH010000001.1:0-7261 GCA_041687875.1 Flavobacteriales bacterium
GAAACAAAACGTTTGAGAAACAAATACATCCACAAAACCACACGTAATGCCATTAAGGAATTGCGTGCTACGGAAGACAAGGCGGTTGCTACTGAATTATTTCCGAAAGTGGCTGCTCTGGTGGATAAATTGGCCAAAAACAACATTATACACAAGAACAAGGCTTCTAACCTTAAATCAAAGTTGACGTTGCACGTTAACGCGCTTTAAGGAGCATTGTACAAAATATTCAAGCCCCGTTCCGATATATCGGAACGGGGCTTTCTTTGTTTGATGCTTTCCGTATTTTCGACCTGCCGATGGAAGAGTATAAAGTCATAAACGGAATCCGGTCGTGGGCAGAGGATGACCGACCACGCGAGAAGTTGCTTTTGAAGGGAAAAGCAGCTTTAAGCGATGCTGAACTCATTGCCATTCTTATTGGTTCTGGAAGCACATCCGAAACGGCAGTTGATCTTTCCAAACGCATCCTTCAAAGCTTAAATAACCAACTTTCGGAACTCGGAAGGCTTTCGGTAAAAGACCTCACCAAGTTTAAAGGAATAGGCGAAGCAAAGGCTATAAGCATTATTGCCGCCATGGAATTGGGAAGAAGGAGAAAAGAATCTGAACCTGAAAAGCGGCAGAAAATTACAAGCAGCAGATCAGCATTCGACATCTTTTATCCGCATTTATGTGATTTGAACCACGAAGAATTTTGGGTGCTTTATCTTAACCGAGCCAACGAAGTTATTGGAAAAGAGAATGTTTCTAAGGGTGGCATTTCGGGAACAATTGTAGACCCGAAAGTGGTTTTCAAGGCTGCAGTTCAGTTTTTAGCTTCGGCCATTGTTCTGGCGCACAATCACCCTTCAGGACAACTCAAACCAAGTCATGCCGACCACCAACTCACCAAAAAGTTGAAAGATGCTGGGATTGCGCTCGACATTCCTGTCTTAGACCATCTCATAATCGGAGATGGCAATTACTATAGCTTTGCCGATGAAGGCGTGTTTTAGACTACATATTCCGAATTGAAAAAACTACTTACCATCATCGGTGCGCGCCCGCAGATTATTAAAGCGGCTGCATTAAACCGTGCCATAAGAACCAAGTTTTCGGATACGTTGGTTGAGGTTCTTTTACACACGGGCCAACACTACGACCATGGCATGTCGGACGTTTTCTTTGAGGAAATGGGAATTCCGCAGCCAACTTATCAATTGGGGATAGGTTTTGGAAGCCACGGAAAACAAACCGGAAAAATGCTTGAAGAAATTGAGCGTGTTCTGGAACTTGAAAAACCTGATGCGCTAATCGTTTATGGTGACACGACTTCAACCTTGGCAGGTGCTTTGGCTGCGGTAAAACTCCATCTTCCTGTTATTCATATTGAAGCTGGATTGCGTTCGTTTAACAAACGAATGCCAGAAGAAGTAAACCGCATTACAACCGACCACGCCTCCACTCTACTCTTTTCGCCCACAAAAGCGGGAGTTCAGAATCTCCAGAAAGAAGGATTTCTTGCTCTGAATGATGCGAAGAAAAAGGGGAACGCTGACATTGACAATCCCTACGTTTTTCATTGTGGCGATTTGATGCTTGACAATACGCTTTTCTATTCTGCCAAAGCAGAAGGCTACGAATCATTGTTCTCAAAACACGGAATCGATAAGGGAAATTTCATCCTAGCTACAATCCATCGTCCGCAGAATACGGATGATATTCACGTGTTATCAGAAATTCTGACTGCTTTGAATGATATTTCTTTGGCAGATAGAATTGAAGTTGTATTACCTCTTCATCCGCGAACAGCAAATATCTTGTCAAAAGCGAATACGGCTGCAATTACTCAACTCACTAAAAATCAATTGTTCAAGATTATTGAACCTGTTGGTTTTCTTGAAATGATTCTGTTGGAGAAACATGCAAAACTCGTTATGACCGACAGCGGTGGCGTTCAAAAAGAGGCGTTTTTTATGCAAAAGCCGTGCGTTATTCTCCGACCTGAAACCGAATGGACTGAGATTGTTGAAAGCGGCTGTGCTGTACTTGTTGGTTCAAACCCAAAGAAAATCCATGATGGATATGACCATTTTAAGAAGGAATTGAACTTGGAATTTCTAGAAATCTTCGGAGACGGAACGGCTGCGGAATTCATCTGCGAATCGATTATTGAACATTTGAACTGATGCTGATCTACAGTCATAAGGTTACGCCTCGCGTCCGTTATATTTTTAAGGTGATACTTGGCGACATGCTCGGAATCAAACTCGTATTTACGAGTGACAAGGAGAAATTTGCAGCATCCGAATCACTAAAACTCAGTTATTGTCATTCTAAACTGGGGGATGAAGTTCATTTCAAATCGCAGGGACTACTGCACGAAACGGGCGTGAAAGATCAAAACATCCACGTTTCGGAGAACGAATCAGGCAAATATTTCTACGCCCACAATTCAACAGATTCGGCTCTGAACTTTGACGTGTTTGCGGCTTCGTTCTTCTGTCTATCACGTTACGAGGAATGTTTGCCGCATATCCGCGACAAGTACAACCGATTTGAAGCTTCGGAGAGTCTAGGCTTTAAAAATGGTTTTCTCACCGAACCAGTAGTGGATCAATGGCTATTGCGGATTAGGGAGATTCTGAGCGCCAAATATCCTGAACTGGCCTTCAAAAAGCGAGAATATAAGTTTATATCCACGATTGATATTGATAATGCTTACGCATACAAGAACAAGGGTTTTATGCGAACGCTCGGTGCTTTTGGTCGGGTATTATCGACTCTCAATTTTAAAGAGATGCTGGAGCGAATAAAGGTGTTGTTAGGAAGCGCGAAAGACCCGTATGATACGTACGATTTTCAACTAGAAATTCAGAAGAAATATAATCTTAGAACAATCTATTTCTTCTTATTGGCCGATTATGGCGTAAACGATAAGAATGTTCCGTTTTACAATCAGGAATTTCAATCGCTCATTAAGCATTTGGGAGATTATGCCGAGATTGGAATTCACCCAGGGTTCAATTCAAATCAGAAGAATGACAAGTTGAAAACCGAAAAAAAGCGGTTAGAGCAAATCATTCATCGTTCGGTGACTAAAAGCCGACAGCATTTTCTCATTCTTCATTTGCCGCACACGTATCAGAAGTTGATTGATAACGACATTAGTGAAGACCACTCGATGGGATATGCAGAGCATATTGGATTTCGAGCAGGAACTTGCACGCCTTATCGTTTCTACGACCTCGACCTTGAAACAGCAACAGAGTTGACCGTCTATCCGTTTGCCGTAATGGAAGCTACGCTTAAATATTATATGAAGCTACAGCCCGAGCAGGCAAAGGAACATATCACCGCCATTGTTGATAAAGTAAGAGCCGTAAATGGCACTTTTATCGGACTTTGGCATAACGAAACCCTTACCGACCGCACTATTTGGGCAGGTTGGCGCAATGTATTTACGCATATGGTAGAAGTGGCGAAATCGTGACATTTCTTACAAGGAGGGCTACGCACAATCCTTATATTTATCCGAGACTTTCTTGCCACAGATTAATCGTAAAACAATCAGTATAAATGACAAAAATTCTTGGTGGTCACGGGTCACTCTTTGATCAGTTCATAGGTGAGCTAAGAAACGCAGATGTACAAACCGACCGTATGCGGTTTAGGCGCAATTTGGAACGTATTGGCGAGTTATTTGCCTACGAAATCAGTAAGGAACTGGAATGGAATAAGGGAATTATAACCACACCATTGGGAGAGGCTGAGTTGCCAGTAATTGCTGACCAACCTGTTGTTGCAACCATTCTTAGGGCTGGACTTCCGCTACATCAGGGCATCCTAAATTATTTTGACCAGGCAGACAATTGCTTCATTTCGGCTTACCGAATGAATCATAAAAAGGATGGCACGTTTGATATTAAAGTAGAGTATCTATCAAGCCCATCGGTTGAAGACCGAACGGTTATTTTATGCGACCCTATGTTGGCAACAGGTGGTTCGATGGTGCTTGCGTACAAGGCATTGCTACGAAAAGGGAAACCGAAGCACGTTCATATTGTGGCGGCAATTGCCAGCCGCGAAGGATTGGAATACTGCGAACGTCACCTGCCTAAAAGCTGCTCCATTTGGATTGGTGGATTGGACGAAGAAATGACCGCACAGGCCTACATCGTGCCTGGTTTAGGAGATGCTGGCGATTTGGCATACGGGGCAAAAGAATAAGCATAACCTAGTTAAAATCAGGGCGTAGAGCAAGAAATTGACCGTTGGAGAAAATCCTGCAAATATTGTTAGTTGTAATACTGAGCGCGACCAAGTTCCTCACCGCGCCCATCACTTCCCTCAATATCGGTTTTGGCTACTTAGAAACATTGCTAATTACAAGCATTGGTGGGCTTATTGGAGTGTTCTTTTTCTTTTATCTGAGTTCAGCAATAATGCTACTGATTAGCAAACTGAGTTCGCATCAAAGCAAGAAAAAACCAAGTAAGCCGAAGAAGAAGTTTACGTGGAAGAACAAGATGATTATTCACATCAAACGTGAATATGGGCTTATCGGATTGGCCGCAGTTACACCAGTTTTGCTTTCTATTCCATTAGGGACATTTTTGGCAGCACGCTTTTTTTCAGATAAGAAACTGGTGATTTTCTACCTCTCGGCTTCTGTTGTTGTTTGGTCTGTAATCGTTTCATCGGTGGTTATCATATTCTAATTTGATTTGAAGGAGATCAAACACGTATTCTTTGACCTTGACAGAACTCTTTGGGATTTTGAACTGAACTCGGAAGCCACGCTTAAAGAGCTTTATGCTGAATTTGATTTAGCTCAAAAACTGGAAGTCTCAGATGATGAATTCATTAAAGAGTACAAGCGTATCAACGAGCTGTTCTGGGAAGATTACCGCAATGGCACCATCGAAAAACAATATCTGCGTTATGGCAGATTTGAAACGGCTTTAAAATTCTTTGGGTATGATGATAAAAAACTCGCCTCTGAAATTGGTGAGCTTTACATTTCGAGAAGCCCGCGCAAAACGGGTCTGATTGATGGCTCAATCGAAATTTTGGAATACCTGAAACCGAAGTATCACTTACATGTTATCACCAACGGTTTTGAAGAAGTGCAGCACATTAAGATGCAAAGCTCAGGTCTAAGTCCGTATTTCAAGCACATCATTACGTCCGAAAGCGCGGGGGCAAAAAAACCAAGTCGAATGATTTTTGATCACGCAGAAAGACTGACTGGAGCTTTGGCTCAAACTAGCGTTATGATTGGAGATCACTTTGAAGCCGATGTAATCGGAGCCATGGAATCGAACTGGAAAGCTGTATTCTTCGAACCTGAAAAGCCGAAAACCGTGGATGAAGGCTTCATACACATTCACCACTTGAAAGAGTTGATAGAAATTCTTTAAATCTCTGCCAGAATGCTGATGCCGCCCTGAACCTTTTCGTCAATTTCCACCTTAATCTTGGCATCAAGCGGAAGAAAAAGATCAACGCGTGAACCGAATTTGATAAATCCGAGCTCATCACCTTGCTTCACCTTATCGTCTTCGTGGCAATACCAAACGATGCGTCTGGCAACAAAACCTGCAATCTGTCGGATAAGAACTGAAACTCCGAATTCGGTTTCAATAACAACCGTATTGCGCTCATTTTCAGTGCTTGATTTCGGATGCCAAGCCACTAAGAATTTTCCGGGATGATACTTAGAATATGCAACTCGGCCTGAAATGGGATAGCGGTTTAAATGCACATTCAATGGCGACATGAACACCGAAACTTGAATGCGTTTCTCACCATTGAAATACTCAGGCTCCTGAACCTCTTCAATGGCCACCACCTTTCCATCAGCAGGGCAAACGATGCTGCGTGATGATATAACAAGGTTACGTTTGGGACTACGAAAAAACTGTAAAAAAATAAGGAAAACTATACCGCCTCCTGCTCCAACCAACGTGTGTAGCCATTTCAATTCAGGAAAAAATCGAATAACTCCGAAAGTGATGGAAACCACCGCAATTGCCAACAATGTCAGCATTCGATAGCCCTCCTTATGTATGGTCATTCTTGCCATGAATCCGCAAATGTACGGTTTGGTTTAAGTAGAAATTAAAGAAATATCTTGAGGTAAACGAAGGCAAATGGTGTGGCCAATATGATGCTATCGAGGCGATCAAGAACTCCACCATGACCTGGCAAAAGTGTTCCGCTGTCTTTAGCTCCTACGTTGCGTTTGAGCAGGCTTTCAACCAAATCGCCATAAATGCCGGCAACAACCGTTACTATGCAAAGCCCTACCCACTCCCAAAGGCTGAGAAAGTCTAGGAAGAAAGAAAAACCAACGGCAAAGGCCATGCTCATAAGCAACCCACCTGCGGCACCTTCCCAACTCTTTTTAGGACTTATCCTTTCAAAAAGCTTATGTTTTCCGAATGCGGTACCTGCCAAATATGCTCCGGAATCCGAAGCAAGAATGAGTTGCAGAAAAGCGGCAAAGAATAACGGGTTGTAACCATCATCGTTAGGATGAACAATATTTATGAGCAACGTAATTGGCACAGCCACATAGATTAACCCAAGAATTCCATGAGCGATATTGGTGAAAGGGTCTTTCCTATTCCTGTAAAGTTCAATCGGAAGAATAAGAAACAAACAGACCAGCGGGAACAAGAGGTATTTCTCGGAGTGACCAAAAAAGGTCATCATTCCATTTCCTAAAAAGAGCGAAACTCCAAGGATGTAACCAGTTAGGCGTTGAGGTTTAAATCCACCTTTATCCACCAAATCATAGAACTCATGAAGACCTACAACTAAGGCAAATAGAAAGAAGGTGAGAAAACCAATTTCCTTTCCAAGGAAAATGGCGGAAAGGAAGATGCCGAATACGATAAATCCAACAATGATTCGGGTGGCAAGCTCAGGCATTTTCTTCATTCAAAATCCTTTTAGCGCGAATCACTTCATCCTGAGGAACGTAAAGTTCTGCTTCTCCGAACAGATAAGATGAATCTTGCTTGTTGATTACCACTGCTTTGAACCCTTGTTGCTTGAGCAAGGCACATTTCAATTCGGCAATGTTGGCCGAACCCGTAAATATGTTTACCCAACCTTTTTCCAAGTAGGTAATTTATCAACTTTGGGTTAAAAAGTCGTTCTTCTCTGTTTTAGCTTCCGCTTCTTTGCCCTCTACAGCAACTGGTTTTGGAGCTAATTCAGCAGATGCGGTTTCATTCACTTCTGCTACAACTTCGACCTTTTTCTCGGC
>JBDNJH010000263.1:0-6316 GCA_041687875.1 Flavobacteriales bacterium
AGCGGCTCCCATCACTTTGCCCATATCCTGTGGGCCAGAAGCGCCAACTTTAGCGATAATGGCCTGAATGATTGGTTTCAATTCGTCTTCCGATAATTGTTTCGGAAGATATTTTTCGATGATAGCAGCCTCAGCCAATTCGGGATCAGCAAGGTCATTTCTTCCTTGAGTCTGATACAACTCAGCACTTTCCTTACGCTGCTTCACCAATTTCTGCAGCATCTTGATTGCAGCTTCGTCTGAAGATCCTCCAGCACCTTTTTCGGTAGCCGCCAACAGCAATTGTGATTTAATAGCACGTAAAGCAGTTAGACCTACTGTGTCTTTGGCCTTCATAGCCGTTTTCAGGTCGTTGTTTATTTGGTCGGTTAGGCTCATTATTTCAATTTTGTTTTGTCTTACAATCAGTCATCAAAGCTATCAACAATCTTGGCAAGAGTTGGTTTGTCCATCACGTGTTTTCCTCCAAATTCCCATACACGCAGGTTCATGCCCATCTTTTCAAACTCAGCCGTTTTCTCCTCAATATTTACATCTTTCAAAAACTGGTCTTCATTTCCATAAACGAAGTGAATGGGAAGCTCTTTGAAAATGCTCTGATGCTCCTTTGCGGCTACATCATGCGGGAATGAACCCGCCCAAAGAACTAACTGCGATGGCCGAATTCCGTTGTTCACAAACCATCGCACAGCAGTTGCTGTTCCCTGAGAAAACCCGAGCACGTTAAAGCAATATGAATCATCTAATGGGTCAACCCCAGCATTCTTCAACACGGCATTTATGTAGTTCGATTGGTCTTTAATCTCTTCTTCTCGGTCTTCCTTGGTCATCCAACTTGCTCCAACTCGACCTGTCAATCCATCAACATAAAACCTCGAAAGCCCCTCAACGGCAATGACAAAATTCTCCTCAGCGTTGAGAATTTCAAAATGCTTGATGAAGTATTCGGCCAGTTGTCCGTACCCATGAAAGACAATCCAGATGTTTTTTGTCTTTGATTGTATAGAATTTAGGCTGAAATAACGGCCAGTTCTGGGAACTTCGACAAACGACTTGGTTACTTGTGTCATGTTAAACTCTATTCATCGGGTAGATGTTCCTATTGGTCTAAAACTAAGTAAAACTCGTAACAGGCAGTCTGTCTTATCGGTAGATTAAACATCCATTGACGGATCATTAAACCTACCCTGTTGAAGTTTCAAAAGTATGCGTTTGTATTGCTGATGTCCCTGTTTTTTGGGGTTGAAGTTTGGGCGCAATGCTTGAGCCTTCCAAATGCGTTCAATCTGCAACTTAATTCTGCCAACAAAATCATTGAAGGAAAAGTAGTAAGCCAACAGTCTTTTATTGGAATGGATGGTAATATTTATACATCAAACGGTATTGATGTTTACCGCGTTTTTAAGGGCGATGTAGGCTTTGCGCTTGATGTTGTGACTGAAGGTGGCGTAGTTGGCGAACTGATGCAAATCGTCACGCCAAGTGCCCAAATGCAAGTTTGAGATTATGGTGTGTTGGTTTTGGCTGACGATTCACAACGGTCATTGACATCTTTGGCTTCCGCATTTTATCCTGTGGATGAAAAAAGCGGAACGGTTTACGGATTGAAAAATGCAGCGCATCGCGAAGCATTGTATGAAACTATTTCCCGTTCAACAGGAATACAAACCATCGAACTAAGAAGGATTCCAACCAATATTCTTCACGCAAATTTGGCGGAAACAAGTAGGTCAATTCTAGAAATCGCATCTGTTTATCCACTTGAGGTTACGGCAGGAACCCAAACTGTTCTGACCATAGTTGGACAAGGGTTTGGGAATCAACAAGGAGATGGATATGTTGCATTTCATAATGCCGATGACGGTGGGCAAAGCTTCGTGAGCCTTCTGGCTGGCCCACATTATTTGAGTTGGGCTGATACGCAAATTGAGATGTATGTTCCTTCGGCCACGCTTTACAGCAATACCGTTGCTGGTACAGGGGCCATCCGAGTAATTGCTGCCAACGGAGAAAGTGCGGAAAGTGCACAACAGGTTTCTGTTGAATATGCAAAAAGTGAGGTTGTGTATTCAAATCAGCCTAACAATACCATGCTTGTTGGAATGCAGGCTGGTGGTTATGTCTATAAAAGAAATCAGCAGTTGGTGCAATTTATCAATGGTTCGACCATGGTTGAAGACGCATTCTTTAATTGGGCATGCAACACAGGTGCCAATTTTACGCTGGATGATGAGATTGTGAATTTGACCAACTGGGCCAATGATGGAATTAACCTGATTGGTCTTTCAAATCTAGGTCAACTGCCTTCTTATCTGTTAGGAAAAACGATTACTACATTTTCTGGTTGTTCCACTCCAAACGGGCTGCAATGGAACTTGATTGAGGTTGATATTCTCCTTAATCGCGATATTGATTGGTGGACGGGTAATGGGCCGCCAATGGGCAACCGTTTCGATTTAGAAACAGCCATTCTGCACGAGATGGGTCATGCACATTTGTTGCAACACAATAACAATTTGAATTCTCCAATGTACTTTCAGTTGACGGAAGGAGCAATGCGCAGAGAACTTTATTCCCCTTCGATTGACGGGGGTAGTTTTGTAAGCACCCAAGCTGTTGAGGCGTTAGCCACCTGCGGAGACGAGTCGCATCAGTATTTCGATTTTTCGACATGCGACCTTAGCTTAATTAACAGTGTTGATGAAGAAGTTGAGAACGAAATTTCGGTTTATCCGAACCCATTTCAAGAGCAAATCAGTATTTCTGGCCAATGGAAATCAGGAAGTGAGTTCTTCATCTTTGACGCAACAGGGCGAACGGTTTTGAATGGCATCTTGAATCCAAGTTCTAAAACCATCAGCACCAATCAATTGCCCAATGGTGTTTATCTGCTCGAAGTTCGCGATGAGTCGAAATTGCACGTACAGAGATTGATCAAAAACTGATTACTTTGCTTTTTGGCGTTAGTAGGTTATTGAACCGAAACTCCTCAATAGCCTAATAACCAGTAATCCAACAACAAGTTCCAAACAATGAAAGCAGCAGTAGCAGGTTCCACAGGTTTTATCGGAAGTATTCTCCTCAATTTTTTGAAGGATGATGAATCGTTTGAAAAAGTAGCTGTGCTATCGCGTAAACCACTTCAACTTTCAGAAAAATTTGATGTGCTGGTTGGCGATTTGTCTCAACAGAAATTGAGCGAGGTTGATGTGGCATTTTGTGCCCTCGGTACAACCATTGCAACGGCAGGTAGCAAGGACGCATTCTACCATGTTGATCATGATTTGGTGATGGATTTTGCCAGAAATACAAAGGCCGCTGGCGCCAAAACGTTTGTGCTGGTTTCTTCGGTAGGAGCCAATCCAACTACTTCAAACTTCTACTTAAAGGTCAAAGGAGAAACCGAAAAAGACCTTGAAGCAATAGGTTTCAGTTCGCTCATTATTCTTCGTCCATCCATGTTAATGGGCGAACGCAAGGAATTTCGCTTTGGTGAATTAGTGGGAAAAGGCGTGATGACTTTAGTAAACCCACTAATGATAGGTTCTATGAGCAAATACAAGGGAATTCAAGGTAAGACCGTTGCAAAAGCGATGGTCAGACTTGGAAAAGAAGGCTTAACAGGTGTTCACGTTCTTGAAGGAGACGCGCTTCACGCTTTTTCTTGAGCTGAAACAGTCCGTTCTTCTGGCGTTTTGTAGGAAACAAATAAGTTGAACCAAACCGCTCTCGAAACCCTGAAAATGGGAGGGAAAAGTAAGATGATGGCAGCGGCATTTAGTCTGAGATACCACAACACATCAAAGTGCCAGAGAACAATCATGGCTACAAAAACAGCCACACTAAGCGCAATGGTTAGCGCATAACTTACATACATTGCTCCGTAGAAAAACCCAGGTTCTGGCCAATATTTCTGTTCACAAACAGGACATACGTCAGGCATTCTGTCGATGTTCTTATAGCTGTACGGATTCTTGGTCAAAAACAAATTGCCTTCGTGACAACGTGGGCATTTCAGCTTCAGAATGCTGTACATTTTTGTTCCTTCTAACATCGGTTTTTCAATTTATCGACAAAGGAAACCACATTGCTGAAAACCATCGCAACTTAGGGCACATTTAAGAAGACAATTCCGCACTTTTGCGCAATGATATCACTCAACCAGATTTCCGTACAATTCAACGGGAAATTCCTATTCAATAACATCTCTTTTTTAGCCAATCCTAAAGATAGAATCGGTCTTGTGGGCAAGAACGGTGCAGGAAAATCGACCTTGCTGAAGATAATTGCTGGTCAGTTGGAAGCCGAATCGGGCGTTATTTCTAAGCCAAGCGGTGCTACCATCGGTTATTTGTCTCAAGATATAAAGCCAAAGGCCGGAAAGACCATTTTTGATGAGACCTACAGTGCGCTTGCCGAGTTGAAAGACCTTGATGCCAAGGTAAAATACTACACCAAGCAGTTGGAAGAGCGTACAGATTATGAGACTGATTCCTACATGGAACTCATTCAGGATATGCATGTAGCCAACGAGCGATTCAGTTTGCTTGGTGGCGACACGGCCGATGCCGAAGTGGAAAAAGTGTTGTTAGGATTGGGTTTTTTGCGGAAGGATTTGACCCGAAAAATGGAGGAATTCAGTGGTGGTTGGCAAATGCGTGTGGAGCTTGCAAAGATTCTTGTTCAACGACCTGATGTGCTGTTACTTGATGAGCCAACAAACCACTTGGACATCCTTTCCATCGAGTGGTTGGAGGAATTTCTGAAAGATCATAATGGAACGGTAATCCTTGTTTCGCACGATAGGGCGTTTCTAGATAACATCACTAATCGCACGATTGACATCACGCTAGGGCGAATCAACGATTATAAAGTGCCTTATTCGAAGTACGTTGAGCAACGTGCGGAACGAATTGCGTTGCAGATGGCTTCGTATGAGAATCAGCAGAAATTTATTGCCGATACCGAGCGTTTTATTGACCGTTTTCGATCAAAGGCTTCTAAGGCAACCCAAGTTCAAAGTAGAATTAAAGCCTTGGATAAAGTGGAACGCATTCAAGTGGAAGAACAGGATACTTCTGTGATGCGACTGAGATTCCCGCCAGCACCACGTTCTGGAAAAGTGGTGGTTTTGGCAGAAGGGGTTTCCAAAAAATACGGTGATTTGGAGGTTCTCAAAAATGTAGAACTGATGCTTGATAGAGGCGAAAAAGTTGCACTTCTTGGAAAGAACGGGGAGGGAAAGACCACATTTTCTAAGATTGTTGTGGGTGAGTTAGACTATACAGGAACATTCGAATTGGGCCACAACGTTGCAATGGGTTATTACGCACAGGATCAGGCCGAATCGCTCGATTCTTCTAAGACAGTTTTTCAGACATTGGATGATGTTGCCCGTGGTGATGTCCGTACGAAATTGCGCGATATTCTCGGTTCATTTCTCTTTGGAGGAGAAGATGTGGATAAGAAAGTTAGTGTGCTTTCTGGAGGTGAGCGCGGACGTTTGGCACTCGCCAAATTGCTGCTCGAACCAGTGAACCTTCTAGTACTGGATGAGCCGACAAACCACTTGGATATGCACTCAAAAGACGTGCTAAAACAAGCCCTTCAGAAATATGATGGTGCCATGATTATTGTTTCTCACGACAGGGATTTCTTGAGTGGGCTGACTTCTAAAGTATATGAGTTCAAGGATAAAAATGTGAAACAACACATTGGTGATGTGTACGAATTCTTGGATAAGGTGAAGGCAAGTAGTATTCAAGAATTCAGTGCCAAGCCTAAGGTGGTAGAGGTAAAAGCCGAGTCGAAAAAAGAGACCAAAGAGGAGCAACACCTTCGCAAAGAGCGTGAAAAAGAGGTTCGAAATGCAAAGAACAGAGCCGACCGCTTGGAACAGGAAATTGCTAAACTGGAAAAGGAAATTGCTGATTTGGATGAACTAATGCTGGATGCAGAAGGCTACAAAGAAGCATTGGCCGAGCGTGATGTGTTTAAGGAGTACCAGCAGAAACAAGAGTCGTTAGATGCAAAAATGGTTGATTGGGAAGAAGCGGTAAACAAGCACGAAACGCTGAGTAATCAATAATCAGACGTTGATAAGTAGTTACTTTTTGTAAAGTTTAAGTTTTGGCTTAGGTTTAAATTTGCCCTCAACCTAACATTATTAGAAATGAAAAGAAACGTACAATTACAAGCGTTGATTGCGGTTTTATTCGCTGGCCTGATGTTCTCATCATGCGGAAACATCGACATTATTAAGAGAAAGTATCGACCTGGATTTCATGTTGATATATCTAAAAAACGAGAGAAAGTA
>JBDNJH010000045.1:0-2540 GCA_041687875.1 Flavobacteriales bacterium
CGAGAGCGCAATCAATATAAAAACGGGTAAAAGAATGGAGATATGGGCTTTCAATAAAATGGTAGCTACAAGTACTAGCACTAGCACGATTCCAAGGTCGAAAAGGCTTTTGATAAGTGGAGAAAGAATGAGATATAATCTCGGAAATGAGGCTTTGGTAACGAGTCCAGCGTTCGATTGCATGCTATTCATTCCGCCCAAAATAACGGAAGTTGTAAAGTTCCAAATGGCCAATCCGCATAGCAGATAAAGTTCAAATGGCATTTGTGTTTCGGTGGTGGTTCTACCCGAAAAACGGATAACGCTGAGAATAACTGCGAAATAGACGAGTGGTTGAAAAACTGACCACAGTAATCCGAAAATGGGTTGTTGATACTGCACTTTCAAGTCTTTCCACACAAAGAACCAAAGTGTTTCGCGTCTTTGCCAAAGCCGTTTCAGCCAATCTGAAAATGGCTGGTGAGCTCGGATAACACGAATTCGTTTTTGGGAAGGCATCGAAGTCAAAAATAGCTTATTCGTTGATGGCTTCCCGATTGGAATCCTGCGTGCCCTCTGTGCGTTTTCTCCGTGCTCTCTGTGGTTAGAACCATCATCTTAAACGGACACAGAAGTATGAATCGGTCAATCGCTCAGCATCTCCCTCAAAATTGGAAGAATCGGTGGTTATCCATTTCACACTTATTTCAGGAGTAATTGTTTCTAGAATACGGCTCAGATTTTCGTCCGCTGCCAAATCTGAAGCTAGTTGCAAACGTTCCATCAAATCTGGCAATGCTGGGCCGTAAACCAAATTTTCATCCGCATAAACAGCCTTTTGCGCATTCATTCTAAAGGAGGTCCAGTTGGCAGGAATGATGTAAACCGTGTTTGCCTCTATTGTTTTATCGATTGCATAAATGACCTTGAATTCTTCTTTATTCGACTTTGAAATACCATCAACATAATGGTCAACGATACCAACGGAGATGAGAGCCAAAACCACCAGCGGAGCTAGTAGTTTGCTCCGGATTTCGTTCTTGAAAATAAACCCAGCCAACACTAGAGTAATGATGAACGCTCCAATTTGAATCAACTTCCACGCTTCAACAAAATCAGCCGAACCATTGCCGAACAATCGATAAATAATAAGCGCAGTAGCGATGATTCCCATTACGCTAAAAACATGTGGCCGAATGGTTGTCCAAGCGCCATTACTCACAGTTTTTGAGAGAATGGCCGCAGTTGCAATGGGCATGATAAGTATGGAAAAACGCCACGGATTGAGGCTGATGAGCGTGGTGTTATCCATTGCGTAAGCAAGCATTGTCAAGAGAATTCCAATGATTCCGATTCCAAGGATAAAATTGCGGAGTTGTGTTTGCCAGAGAATGACGATACCTAGAAGCATTATCGGAATCTGTAGGTAGAATTTTGGGTTGAGCCAGTTTACTGGATTGATGTGGAGGTTGGTGTTAAATCCTGCCATTACGGCATCATTGATTGCTGTTTTCAGACTTTCTTCTGTCTGTACGAAATGATTGAAAATGTGGAAGGAGTAGGGCAGGGTGAGCAGAAGCAAAAGGCTTGCAGCCAGTAGATTCTTCTTCCCGAAATTGGCTTGTAATAAGATGAAGAATGTAAGTATGCCGCCTAGAAAAAGATAACTGGCGTGGATGATTGCCGCTGGCGCGATGCACAGAATGGCAAGCACGTAATTCCGCTGCATAGCCTGATACAAACTGAGCAATAGAAATACACCAAAAACGCTCGGTTGCAAATAACCGCGCAAAACGCCCTGCTCGGCAATGCCACTATCCCACATCCAGCGCAAATCCAAATCGAAAACCAGTTGGAAATATGTTCCCCAAATGGGTGATGAATGGAGAAAAAGAAACAGGGCTGAAAAGGAAATGAGCCGACTTTGGTTCTTGTAAAGGGGCGCAACTCTATCTGCAATTCCGAACAGGGAAAAAGAGTAAACGGAAGAAAGTAAAACGTAGATGAGGGTTGTCCAAATGGAGAGGGACTGAACAGGAAAAATGGAAATGAGCCAACTGAAAAGCGGATATGGATTGGGCGAAAGAAGCAGCGGGTCGGCTGCAAAGGCTGTGGGTAGTAAATCGGCCATTCCCCAGAGGAAATAGATGTTCTGGTTTCCTGAGAATAGTTCCTGCATGGGATAAACCAACGTAAGCAGAACACCCATCAGAAGGTGAAACGCCAAACGGTTATTTCGTAGAAAATCCATGGTGCTAAGTAACGAACCGTAGCAAAGAATCCGTCATTGCGAGGACGAAGGACGAAGCAATCTCACTAGAAAGGCAAAGAGATTGCTGCGCTCGTAGCTCGCTCGCAATGACGCGGCACTTACATTTGCCGCATGGAAATCGTTTTTGCAAGCAATAATGCGCACAAGTTGGAGGAGGTTCGCTCCAAACTCCCGAAGGAATTTACGGTGCTTTCGTTGAAAGATGTATTCGGAGAAGTGGATATTCCGGAAACGGGAACTACGCTAAATCAGAATGCAAGTATCAAATCTCACTACGTGTTTGAACGCA
>JBDNJH010000264.1:0-6064 GCA_041687875.1 Flavobacteriales bacterium
AGAAAACCGTTGAAACGGTTGGTTATTATCACTCACTAATGATTTGCAAAAAGAAATCGTAGAGGTTTGCTGCGGCAAACTCCCACAAAATCAATTTTAAATGGGTTGGAAAGACATATTTAGTGGAGGCGGAAGCTCCAATATTCCTTGGAATACTATGAGCGAGGAAAGCCAAATTCAAGAAATTGTGGACGCATCACACGAAAAGCCACAGCTTATTTTTAAGCACAGCACGCGCTGTTCTATCAGTTCTATGGCCAAATCTCGTTTAGAACGAGAGTGGAATTTGGAGAATGTTCAGCCTTGGTATTTAGATTTGATTGCATATCGAAATGTATCGAATGCCATCGCCTCTAAATTGGGCGTTCATCATGCATCTCCACAAGCCATTTTATTAAAGAATGGAGAGGTTGTGCACGATAGTTCTCACAGTGCAATTTCGGTTGCAGACTTGAGCAAAGTGCTCTAAATCTATTTACATTTTCAGGTACTTGTTAAAGTCTGAAATACGGTTGGGAGAGCCGAAAATGTACAAAATATCGTCCTGCAATATTTTGTCATCCGCAGCCAAGTTTGTTAGGTATTTCTCTCCCCGTTTTATAGAAAGCACGGTAATGTTGAACTGCGCGCGGAGGTCCGATTCGGCAATAGACTTTCCAACAATTTTGTTGTTTCCTTGCTGCACTTTTAAGGTGGCAATTTCCATACTTGGCACGTGCAATTCTGTGCCATTAACCTTTTGTCTAGGGGTTTCGCTTAACAACAAATCGTAGTTATGCGACCGCACCGAGTTGATGAAACGCTGTATCTCATCCATCGGAATGAGATACTTTTTTAATACGGAGGTAAATATCTCAATCGAGGTTTCAAACTCTTCCGGAATAACCTCATCGGCTCCAATACGCAGGTTTTCCGAAATTTCGTGCGTGTAGCGGGTACGCACAATAATGTATGCCAGTTCGGAGAAATCGCGTACAGACTGTACAATCTTTTTTGTGGTTAACGGGTCGCTAATGGCCACTACAACTACTCGCGCCAAATGCACGCGCACGTGCTGCAAAATCATCGGGTCGGTGGCATCGCCAAAAAGCACGGTTTCCCCGTTTTTCTTTGCCAACTCAATCATCTCAGGATCAAGCTCTACTATCAAACACGGAATATCTGCGTGCCTGGCGGCCTTGCTCACATTTTGGCCGTTAAGCCCGTAACCAATTATCACCAAATGATTGCGCAGTTGGTCTGTATTTACCGCTTCTTCTGCTTTTCGTTTAGAAAGCCGATTAAGCCGTTGTTGCACGGCAGCAGGGAGTGGCGCCCGCAGCAGTTGGTCTGCAATCCTATCGCTAAACATGATTACAAAAGGCGATGCGCCCATTGTAACAATAGAAACAGCCAAGAAATACTGATAAACGCTCTGCGAAATGAGTTCGTGCTGCATGCCAGTTGCCGATAGTAGAAAGGCAAATTCGCCAACCTGAAACAGCGTAAGCGAGGTAATAATTACTGTACGCATGGGATAACCCAGAACGATAACTGCTACGATGATAACACTGATTTTGAGCATGGATACGCCTAAAGCCAAGAGGTGAATAGTTACAACATTGTCGACAAAGAAACTGAGGTTAAGCAGCATACCTATAGACACGAAAAAGAAGCTGACAAACACTTCTCTAAACGGAAGAATGTTGGCTGTTGCCTGATGGCTGTAGTCCGATTCTGAAATAATTAAGCCAGCAAAAAAAGCACCCAACGCCAACGAAAGCCCCACCGAACTGGTAAGCCATGCGGTTGAAAAACAGACCACAACTACTGTAAGAATAAACAGTTCGCGGCTTTTGGTTTTTACTACCAGGTTGAGAATTACTGGCACTACGTAGCGCGCCAGAAGCACAATTAGCGTTACAATTCCGACCACTTTGGCTACCATCCAAAGCACGGTTTCTAGCACGTTATCCGTCTCTCCGGCCAAAATGGGCACGGCCAGCATCATGGGTACTACAATTACATCTTGAAAGATGAGAATGGCCACCGAAATGCGACCATGAGGAGCCGTTATTTCTCCTGTTTCCTGTAATATTTTTAGCACAAGAGCTGTACTACTGAGGGAAAAAAGGAAACCTAGAAAAACCGATTCGTTCCACGAAAGACCAGCAAATCGCGCTAGCAAAGCCGTTACGCCAATGGTACCAAACACTTGTATGAGTCCTCCACCGATTACCGCTTTTTTCATGGATGCCAGCGAACTGAGCGAAAACTCAATGCCAATAACAAACAGAAGGAAAATAATGCCTATTTCTGAGAGAAGTTCTATTTCATGTGAAGCATGAACAAGCCCCAAACCATGCGGGCCAATAAGCACGCCCGTACCCAAAAACCCCAAAATACTTGGTAGTTTAAGTCGCTGAAACAGCAGTACAACGAATACCGAAATACCGAGAATAATAACTACATCTGAAAGAATAGGAATTTCCATGTGGTTGTCTGCGGCTAAAGATAACCGTGAGATGTAAACATGGCTGAGTGTTTACATATTATCTTCGACCATTAACCATCAATTATTTTCCATGAGAAAAACGTCTATGCTTTCGCTAATTCTTGCTGTTTTTATGTTTGGCTGCAATCAGCAGCAACCAGCGGAGGTTGCAAAAACCATTAGCCAGAACTGCGATTACAACAACTTCAAAACCCCAGGCGATTACCAAGCTGGTGGCGTGCAGATGATTGACCTTGTAGAAGGCTACAAAGTTTGGACAAAGCGCTACGGAAATAGCCCAATGAAGGTGCTTATTCTGCATGGCGGCCCAGCAGGAACACATGAGTATTTGGAGAGCTTCCAGAGCTTTTTCCCGCAAGCAAATATTGAGTTTTATGAGTACGACCAATTGGGTTCTTATTACTCAGATCAACCAGAAGATCTGAGCCTTTACACCATTGAAAGGTTTGTAGAAGAAGTGGAGCAAGTGCGCGTTGCGCTTGGGTTGAATAAAGACAATTTTGTGCTTCTCGGACAAAGTTGGGGCGGCATTCTTGCCATGGAATACGCACTCAAGTATCAGCAGAATTTGAAAGGCTTAATCATCTGCAATATGACAGCCGATTTCCATAAATACGCGGCTTACAACAACAAACTGAGAAATGAATTACGGCCAAGCTTGGTTGATACTTTCAAGATGTTTGAGGACAAAGAAGACTACGGAAACCCACTTTATTTAGAGTTGGTGGAGAAGGAATTCTACGCCAAACACATCTGTAAGATTTACCCTTTTCCTGAGCCAGTTGCCAGAAGCTTTAGCCATTTCAATGGAGAAGTTTACAGCTACATGCAAGGCCCAAGCGAGTTTGTTCCTGGTGGCATTCTCAAAGACTGGTCTGTTTGGGATAGACTAAATGAAATTGCCACGCCTACGCTTATGGTTGGAGCAGAATACGACAGCATGAATCCGGATGAAATGAAGGAAATGGCAACCCTTGTTCAGAATGGAGAGTCTTTGCATTGTCCAAACGGAAGTCATCTTGCCTTATGGGACGACCAAGAGGTTTTTATGGAAGGTGTGATAGGGTTTGTTCATCGGGTTTTCGGTAAGAAATAGAACTTATTTCTTCCCTGAGGTTGCTCGATTATTCCACCGCGCTTTACCAGACCTCGCAAATCCGTAGCGGCCGTTTGCCTGGTAATTTTAAACTTTTCAGCGTAATCGCTTAACGAATATCGAACATTCTGCTTCGTCTGCATTTCTGCCAAAGCCAAGGCCTGACGCTCATTCCAATCTGTTTTCACAAATTCGCGAGTTAGGCTTTCAATGGTGAGATGCTCTTGTTTTTTGCGGTCACGAAAACGAACAAGACTATCAAACGCAACACGCAGACCTTTGATGCTGTACATTAGAAAATAGGTCATGTCGTTGTCGTCATATTCTGTTTTCAGATATGCCTTATCGTATTGCGTTCTGCTATCAAGAATGGCTCTTGATATGGAAATATGACGAATAAGCGAATACTCTTTTTTCATCATGTACCAATAGAAAAGCGCACGAGCCGTCCTTCCATTTCCATCAGCAAAAGGGTGAATAAAACCGATAAAAAAATGAAGCATGCTTGCTTTAAGAATCGGATGGACAAATTCCTTCTCCGTATTGGCAAATTCGCATAGGTCGTTGATAAGCCGCTGAACCTGATCTGGTTCAGGCGCAACATGGGCCACCTCTCCATCAATATGATCTACAACATTCACAGGCGTTTTCCTGAGATCGCCCGAACATTCTTCTGCCGATGTTTTTATGGTCAGAATGGAATGAAGTCGGATGATAAGTTCAGCAGTAAGTTCCTCTGTATGCATTTCCATTATGAACTTGATAGCGCGCTGATTATTGAAAATCATCTGCTCACTTTCATTCTTGGGTTGTCGTTCCTGTTTTAGCATTTCCCAAGCTTTCTGTGTAGTTGTTGCGGCACCCTCTATCTGTGACGAAGCAATGGCTTCCTCTTGCAACGAGTTGGTGAGATAGTGTCGTTGGTCACTTTCAGAAATTGGGTTTTCCCGAAGGCCGCCCATCAATTTCAGGTCAAACTCATGCAGGTTCTTGTGTATTTCGGGCGTGATGTTGTATGAAAATCGGTACGACCCAATGTAGATGTCTTTTGAGTTCTGCTTTCGATGAAGCTTTACAAGACTCCAGGCCTTTCTTGCGTCCTTGTAAGGCAAATCTGTTCGGTGCTTGAATTCATCCCAATACCAATACCGTTTGTCTGCTACAGAAAGAAACGAACCAAACCTCTTGTCAAATAGATCTTTTGCCAAGTGGAGACCATCGGAAGTAGTGGAAGGTGGGTACTCAAGCTTCATGTTAAATAGGTTAAATTAAGGTGGTAAATCGTGGCAAATTTAACCTGTTTAACCTATTTTTTGTCGAAAAAACCTGTTTTTGGCATCAGACCGTAAGGCATTACGGACAACAGGAAACGGCCTTGGAGTACATTTTTCTGTGTGCTATTTCATCAAAAAACTTTTCCAGTTCAGCACCTCAAAACCATCTTCTGTAGTAAATTCCATTTCACCATCATACAACAGAATCCCTTTTAAAACATCAGAATAGGATTTGAATTTTTTAAGATTCGTAAGAAAATCCTTTGAGAAAGTTTGTGCCGATTTTATTTCGATGGGAGTAAAAGTTGCGCCAGAATCGAGAATCACATCCACCTCCACACCGTTGTTTTCTCGCCAATAATAAAGTGATGGTTGCAGCCCTGTATTCAAACCATTTTTTAGCAGTTCCATAATGATGAAATTCTCAACCAACGCACCCTTAAAGTGGGAGACCGCGAGTTCATCGGTAGTTCTAATTCCGAGTAACGAACAAGCCAACCCAGAATCAATAAAATAGAGTTTTGGGGACTTGGTAATTCTCTTATTGAAGTTGCGATGGAACGGAGACAGTAGTTTTATCACGTAGGTGCTTTCCAATACTGAGAGCCAAGATTGCACAGTTCTCACATCAATACCACACTCGTTGCTGAGTGCTGCCACATTCACTTGCTGACCAACTCGCCCCGCACAAAGACGAAGAAACTTGGTGAACAGCGCGGTATTCTCAATGTTTTTCACCTGTCTTACATCGCGCTCCACATACGTTCTAATGTAGGAGGGATACCAGATGGTCGGGCTTCGGTCTCGATCATAAATTTCAGGGTAGCTGCCGTTGAAAATGAGTTCTTCCAAATTCAGATTGCGCTTTTGCTGCACTATTTCTCGGTAACTCAGCGGCAGCAGGTCTAGTACACCTACACGCCCAGCAAGGCTTTGGCTTACGTTCTCCTGAAGTAGAATATTGTTGCTTCCGGTAAGAATGTATAGTCCATCCTGCTCGCTGTGGTCGAGAATCTCCTGCAAATAGTTCAACAAATCTGGAACACGTTGAACTTCGTCAAGAATTGCGCCTTTTGGGAATCTTGCAAGAAATGCCCGTGGGTCGTCATTTGCCAGTGCACGTTCATCAGGATTTTCCAACGAAACGTAAGGCTTTTCTGGAAACGTAATTTTGACCAACGTGGTCTTTCCAGACTGTCT
>JBDNJH010000265.1:0-2951 GCA_041687875.1 Flavobacteriales bacterium
ATGAATAATAAAGTAACAGCGGCATTTCTGATGAGTGTAATTATCACTTCCTGTAATACACAGCAGACACAAAAAGATTCAATGAAACCACCAACAGCTGCCATCAAGCCGCACGAAATGACCATTCATGGTCACATTCGCACAGACAATTATTTCTGGTTGAAAGAACGAGAAAACCCAGCGGTCATCAAGTATCTGGAAGAAGAGAATACCTACACGGAAAATGTTTTGACCGACACCAAGCAGTTTCAAGAGGATTTGTATAAGGAAATGCGCCACCGCATCAAGGAAGATGATGAAAGCGTTCCTTACAAGGACAACGGCTATTTTTACTACACTCGCTATGAAGAAGGCAAAGAGTATCAGCTTCATTGCCGCAGAAAAGGATCAATGGAAGCACCTGAGGAGGTTTTCATTGATGAGAACAAACTGGCCGAAGGACATGATTATTTCTCGCTAGGAGGTATTGAGATAAGCGATGACAATAAGATTGCCGCTTTCGGAATCGACACCGTGAGCCGAAGAATTTACACGGTCCAATTTAAGAACCTCGAGACTGGCGAAATGTATTCCGAAACAATTCCCGGATGCTCAGGTGGAGGTGCTTGGGCAGCAGATAACAAGACCTTTTTCTATATTGGACAAGACCTCGAAACGCTTCGTACCGATCGTATCCTTCGTCACGAATTAGGAACGGAAGTGGCTTCAGATGTGGAGGTATTCAGCGAAAAAGACGAGACCTTTTCGTGTTACGCATGGAGGACGAAAAGCAAAGGATACATCTTCATCGGTTCATTTCAAACAGTATCGTCCGAGTATCGAATGCTAGATGCTTCAAATCCGAAAGGAGAATTCAAGGTCATCCAGCCTCGTGAGCGCGACCACGAATACAACGTCACTCATTTTGAGAACAAACTCTACATCGTAACCAACTGGCAAGCACAGAATTTCCGTTTGATGGAAACAACGGTTGATAAACCAGCAAAGTCGAACTGGAAAGAAGTTATCGCTCATCGACCAGAAACCTTGCTCGAAGGAATTGAAGTGTTCAAAAATTTCATGGTGGTAAACGAGCGCACAAATGGGCTTCCGCAACTTCGGATAATGGATCAAAAATCGAAGCAGGAGCATTACATGAACTTTGGAGAAGCTGCCTATACCAGTTACATCGGAACTAACATGGATTTCGATACGGAGGTGCTGCGCTACGGATATTCATCGCTCACCACACCTTGGTCTACCCTAGATTACAACATGCGCACCAAGGAAAAGACCTTGCTGAAGGAACAGCCTGTACTGGGAGATTTTGACCGCAACAACTACGTGACTGAGCGCGTGATGGTAACTGCTGCAGACGGTACTCAGATTCCCGTTTCAATCGTGTACCGAAAAGGTATCAAGAAGGATGGCAGTAACCCAACCTTGCTTTATGCTTATGGTTCGTATGGCGCCAGCATGGACCCCTACTTCAGCTCTGTTCGTTTGAGCTTGCTCGATCGTGGCTTTGTCTATGCCTTGGCACATATCCGTGGCGGTCAGGAAATGGGCCGCCAGTGGTATGACAACGGCAAGCTTCTGAACAAGAAAAACACATTCACCGATTTCATCGATTGTGGTGACTACCTAATCAAGAATGGCTACACAACCAACGACAAACTATTTGCCATGGGCGGATCGGCTGGAGGCTTGCTGATGGGTGCTGTGGTCAACATGCGTCCCGATCTTTGGAGAGGCGTGGTAGCCGCGGTTCCTTTTGTGGATGTAATTACCACCATGCTTGACGAAACCATTCCGTTGACAACCAGCGAGTATGACGAATGGGGAAACCCGAACGAGAAGGAGTATTACGACTACATCCTGAGCTATTCGCCTTACGACAATGTTTCAGCACAGAATTATCCGAATATGTTGGTAACAACTGGGCTACATGATAGCCAAGTTCAGTATTGGGAACCAGCCAAATGGGTAGCAAAACTGAGAACGGTTAAAACCGACAATAATTTGCTGTTGCTACACACCAACATGGAAGCCGGGCACGGAGGCGCCAGCGGGCGCTTCGAAAGTTTAAAAGAAACCGCCCTTGAATATGCGTTTATGTTTAAATTGATTGGAATAAATAAGTAAGCATCTTGGAAGAGTTAGACGTTTTTGGACTTCGTATATTTTTGGCCTTGGGTTTTTGTCTCACGGTCTTTTATTTATTGGGTTCATTCCTAATAGGCCGTTTGAAAAACGGTTATTCCAGTGTGGGAGTCAAACTTTCTTTAGGGGGCTTATTTTTCATCAGCGTTATGGCAGTCGCTCATGCGGGTATTCAAACAGGGATGCTGTTTTTCACCGTGCTTTTTGTGGTAATAGGCATAAAGAACAGATTCCGTCCCGATTTTTCTGACCTGAAAGAACTGGGAGTTCTTCGGGTTTCAATTATTGTTATCTGTTTTTTTGCTTTACTGGTAGAAGAAGGATATCGTTCTGATTTGCTCGTTGATGGAGCTATCTACGTAGGAAACTCAGATGTTTCTTTCTATTCTTCTTATGGTCATTCCATGTATAGTTCTGGTTTTGAGACCAATCCTGAGAATCTCACTCCAGAAATGCGCGGTTCTGTCTATCATTTTGGTGATTTGTGGTTTTCAGGGTTCTTTTCAAACTACTTCGGGGTCATCCCATATTACGCATACAACGTGTTGTTTCGTGTGTTTGCATTAGGTGTTATTATGCTAATGGTTTTTGGTTGGTGCCATCAATATTCTAAACAGGCTTGGTCTGCATTTTTGGTGGCAATCACCTCGGTTTTGGCAGTTTATATGGAGCTTTTTCATCTAAATCTTCCCAACATTAGCTTATTAGAAACCTTCAGCTTTGTATATGCTCCCTATGGTTTGGGCAGCCATCTCATCGTTACATTGGCTGTTCTTCCTTTCTCTCTGTATTTATTGGAGAAGAACTGG
>JBDNJH010000046.1:0-3675 GCA_041687875.1 Flavobacteriales bacterium
CTTCAATTCAAAATTTTTTACCGGTTTTGTCGGGCTTTATGCATGGTTGTATTGGGAAGACCTTACCATTTATGGTGTTCTATTCTTCCAAGCATTAATCTGTCTTCCAATTATCTTTTACTTGGGTAAGGTTGTTTTAAGTCTCAACTATTCCAGCTCTTTGCTTAAACAGAAAAATGGCAGGATAATAGTCTGGACAAATGTTGTTCTAATACCATTCACAATTGGAGTAGTGATTGTAATTGCGGCAACATTTCCGATGGATTTTGGGTATCAACTTGTACGAATTGCGTGCTTTATTCCCATAGCAATTGCTATGGCAGTTGGAATGCAAGTTATCAGTACCAAAAATATCGCAATTGTAAAAGGAGGAATGGAAGGGTTGCCCATAATTGTTTGGGTAATAGGAACTGGGGTTCTCATCCTAATTTCAAGAACATTACTAAGCATTTCATCAGGACCTCTTTGGTAATAAAAAGAACCTACTATGTGCAGATAATTTATAGTGACCTGAACACAACCAAGGGAATTGTCGTTAACTACAAACTTTCAGCTTTTTTCAAACGAACGGTGAAAGACACTTCTTGAAACACGACATTCTTACATTCGCAACGAATAAATCATTCTGAATGAAAAAACTAATTATTGCGGTATTGGCCGCATGCTTCGCTTCAACTTCACTGCTTGCTCAAGTAAATCATGGTGGAGAGCCGCTTAATTGGGGTACTGAAAATTTTAATTCGATTGAATTTATTCGAACACCCACATTGGATATGGAAGTCATTCAGGCCGAAGATGCCGAAAATGACCAATACAAAGAATTTTCATACCGATTCGGTATCGAACATTCTGTCAACCTCAATATTGACAACCACGGAAGCTGGAGTGTTGAGAATGGAAAGAACGTATGGAGACTGGGCGTGAATGCTCCGGAAGCAAAGGGTATCAGTTTTGTGTTCAATGAGTACGATTTACCAAAAGGTGCTAGTCTGTTCATTTATGACCTCGAACGAACGCATTTCATTGGCTCCTTTAATCAGATCAACAAACAGAAGAATGGCATGTTGGCCACCAGCTTGGTGTATGGAGAAAAAGTGGTTATTGAACTCCAAGTTTCTGCTTCAGCAGACCTTTCTGAGGTCAAACTTTCAATTAACCAAATCGTTCATGCTTACCGAGGGCTTAACTCGAAATTTGAAGAACTAAAAGCCCTAGCCCGTGGACCTTTTGGAAATAGCGGTGGCTGCAACATCAACATCAATTGCCCAGAAGGTGATGATTGGCAGATACAGAAGAAATCAGTAGCCATCATAACAAGTGGTGGAGGTGCAGTGTGTACTGGCGCTTTGATTAACAATACTGCAAATAATGGATACCCATATTTCCTTACCGCAAATCATTGTCTTGGCGGAGTTGGCAACTGGGTTTTTTACTTCAATCACGAATCATCGACTTGCGGTGGAAATACGGGGCCAACAAATCAAAGTGTTTCAGGTGCAAGCGTTGTAGCAAGCAATGCGGGTTCAGATTTTGGCCTACTTGAAATAAACAACGGTAACGCAATTCCCTCAAGTTTTAATGCTGAATGGGCGGGGTGGGACAACACGGACGACCTATCTTCTGCCACCTCAGTTACAGGGATCCACCATCCATCGGGAGATGTGAAGAAGATATGTCATGATGAGGATGGCCCAATTAAAAACGTACAAGGCGGTGCTCAGGTCTGGTATATTGGCGAATGGGAAGACGGAGTAACCGAAGGAGGTTCTTCTGGCAGCCCGCTGTTCAATCAGGACCAAAGGATTATTGGCCAATTATATGGAGGTGGAGCTGCATGCCAAGGAAGCACGAATAACGGCCAACCAGATTGGTACGGACGCTTAGGAGTTTCTTGGAATGGTAACAGCTCAACCACACGACTACGTGATTGGCTTGACCCTCAAAACACAGGCGTTACCACCCTTGACGGCTACCCTACTGGTGCAGTTTCGTACAATTTGGATGCATCAAACAACGGACTGACCGGTGTGCCAGAAGCACTTTGCGAAATTCAGTCAATTTCTCCAATATTTGTGCTTAAGAATAGCGGAATCACCAATCTTACTTCGTGCACAATTACCTACAGCTATAATGGTGGTAACAATCAGACAATCAATTGGACTGGAAATTTGGCTCAAGGTGCTGCGGCAAATGTTCAGTTATCAAGTTTTAACACTGTGGTTGGAACAAATACTATTGCTGTAAGTATCTCATCACCAAACGGACAAACAGATGAGAACGTGAACAACAATTCCACCTCACAATCATTTGATCTGAATGTTGGTGAAGGTCAAATCGAACTTACCATTCGTACAGACACATACGGATATGAAACGTACTGGGAACTTCGTGGACCAAACAACCAAATGGTTGCTTCTGGAGGAAACACAGATGTTGGTCCAAATGGAGGTGGCGCTCAGACTGCTCAAGCAGGAGATCCGGGTGCATATGCGGCCAACACAACTATTACCGAAACCATTCAACTGATTGGAGATGGATGCTATACTTTCTTAATCGTGGATGATTACGGTGATGGAATGTGCTGCAATTTCGGTAGCGGGTTTTACCGATTGAGAGATGTGAACAATAACCTAATCGCTTCAGGAAATCAATATGATGAAGAAGTACTGGAAGAATTTGGTATGGTTGGAGGGCTGTCAGTTTCTGAAGCCAACCTTGGTCAAGTTCGTGTTTATCCTAACCCAACAGAAGGAATTCTGAACGTTGAAATAGAAAAAGCTGACGATTTGAACAGCATTTCTGTAATTGATGTAGTTGGAAGAACTGTTGCTCAAATCTCAACTTTCGGAAACACGAAAACAGTTATCAACCTCAATAATTTGGTTGATGGCGTTTATCATATAAACTTGAATTCGGACAAAGGAATTACTACCAAAAAAGTGGTTCTGTTAAGAGACTAAAACCGAAAAGCTAATGACACAATTCCTCTTTCTATCCCTTCTGAGCTTGGCCGTTGTTTCGTGCAGGAACAATGGTCAAAGTACCAAGCAGGCGCAATCTGAGGAGGTTGTAAAAGCCGCTCCGAAAGTGAAGGCGGAGGTAAAAGTGAATCTGAAAGAGATCATCATCGACAACAACCGAGAGCCAGTAAAACCAGACTTCTCTGTGCTAGAAATGACCAATGAGAATGATGTATTGACTGTGATTGTCCGTTATTCGGGCGGATGTGAGGAACACGATTTCAACGCTTATTTCTCTGGTGGTTGGGCCAAGAGTCTTCCGCCTCAAGCTGCTATTACGCTGGAACACCTCAACCCGAACAACGATGCGTGCCGTAGTTTGGTTAAGGACACGCTTCGGTTCAAAATGAAACCGTTGCAATACAGTGGTGGAAATGAAGTGGTGGTTAAATGGAGTTCAAATCCTGAGATTCAAACGAATTATAGTTACGGTAAGTGACCGAGACCTTACAGGTTTTCAAAGTCTACCGTTAGAATTTTCGTTTTCTTCAAGTAGCGATTTCCAGTCGCCTGTTTCTGCGAAGTCCTTTATGGTCTGATTTCTATTCATCAGCAGGTTGGTCATGTAGCTTTCCAAAAACAGTTTGTCTACAATCTTCCCAAAGACTCCAAAAGGACTTTCATAATCAAAGATGTCCAAGAGTATTGTTTCATC
>JBDNJH010000266.1:0-16519 GCA_041687875.1 Flavobacteriales bacterium
GCGTGCCAAATGGCACCCAAGTCATGCTGAACTCCCAACAGTGAAGGTCTCTGTAAATAGTCATGGATGTGTAACTGATGTCGTTGTTCACGAAATCATAACCTGAGGTAATTCCAAATTTCCATTTTGGCGTGATGTTTATATCTCCCGAAAATTGCAGCGCCTGAACAAACCGTCTCTTTGGGTCAACTGTCTGATTATCAACCGTAAAATTGTAACTGAAGTTTGCATTCCACGGAACATTAAAATCAACGTAAAGGTTTTTCTGAGCGTTAATCTGTGCCAATTCTTCGGGCGTAGCATTATCAGATTGGTAGTCGGTCTGCCTGCTCTTTCCGTTCAGAGCAAGGGTCAGTGCTACACGGGCATTGGTCATTCGCGTTAATGGCCCTTTCTCATTCACCAGCCACGTGTTCACTTTTCTTAGGTTGGTGTCCTGCGCATAAGGCGTTAAATTCATGCCAAAGTTAACGGAAAGTCTTTCCAGCAGGCGCGTAACACCATTAATGGAGATGTCGGATAGGTTAAGCGAATCCGCGAAAAAATTGTAACCGCTCTGCACATTCAACTGCTCCAATATTTTGATTTTCTTAAATCCGGTAATCGTATCCTTTTTGGAACGCACCTTCATTTCCAATGTGTTGCCAAACCCAAAATCAAAAGAACCCGTACTGTTTTTTGGAGCTTGTCCGTAAAGGCTCAAATCATCTCGGTTGTAGGAGCCTAGAGCTCCATTTGCACCGAAATATCCAAACTCATCTGAATTTAATTTTGGTGTATACCGAAACCCAACCGATGGACTAAGCACGTGACGAATGCCGCGTATTGCTCCTTTTTTGAACTGAACAAGGCCATAGATTGTTGTAGTCATTTGAGCATTGGCGGTCACATCGCGGTTGCTAAAGAAACCATAGGTAGAATCTACCTCTAGGTTCTGCGTTTCGTTGTTCCATCTTTTATCAAGTGTTTGAAAAAACCAACGTTCATTGTAGGTTACAGAAGGGTTTAGGGTAAAATACTTTAGCAGTTTAACATTTGTAGAGATGGAAGCAACTTGCCTGATTCCATTCCGCATTTTATCCAACGTGGCGCGGGTCAGGAATGTAGAGTCTACGGTTGAAACCCGGTTTTCCATATTCATGCTGTAGTTTACCCCAATTTTCTCGTACCAACGCTGCTTGCCAATTTGGTTTTTTCGTTGAAAAGGAAAAATCCGCTGCACGTTAAATGCAATCTGAGGAAGTGTTACTTCCACAATGTTTGTTTGCGTATTTTGACTATGACTGAAATTCATGTTAAGCGTGAAAGGCTTACCAATCCATCTTTTTGAAAAAGCAATACTCGATCTGAACGTATTGGTAAGGAAATCCTGTGCGCTTGTGGTCAATCCGTTAGAGAAGTTGGTAGCCGTACCGAAATTTACATCAGAAGAGAACGAAGTACTGGGTCTGGCCTTTGGGTCTTGTGTATGTCTCCATTTTACGAAGAAGTTGTTCTGAACACTGAAATCCGGAAATTCCTTTCGGCTGTTGCGTAAGCTGTTGTGGCTCAGTTCAATCCTACCGTTAAACTTATAGCGTTTGTTGTAGTTAGACGAGAGCTTAACGGCATAACTGCCTCTAGTATAAATATCTCCGGTTAAGGCAAGATCTATCCTATCACCCAAATTCAAATAGTAGCCAAACTCCCTGAAGAAAAAACCCTGTGTTGGAGATTCACCGTATTCTGGGAAAATAATTCCCGATTTCCTTCCTTGTTTGGTAGGAAACCAGCCAAAAGGAACCACCAAAGGCGTATAAACTCCTTCAAACATTAGAAATGCCGGGCCACTAACAATCTTATCATTTGGAATAACCTTCAGTTTTTTTGCCTTTATCATATAATGCGGTTCTTCGGCATCGCACGTGGTGAAGCCGCCATCCTTTATATAATAGGCATCATCATCCATTTTCTTCACCTGTTCGCCACGCAAATTTCCTTCACCTTGCTGGGTTACAACATCTAAAATTTTTCCTTTTTTTGTATTGAAATTGTAACGCATCCGCTTGGCGGCAAAGTCTTGGTCGCCACTTTTAAATTGCGGAGTTCCGATGGTTTTTCCTGTTGAGTCGGTAACGCCTTCTGCATAAACTTCTTTGGCGTTTTGGTCTATAACGATGTAGGCGGCCTTCAATTCAATGTCGCCATAGTTAATTTGCGCATCTCCATATAAATAGACCATTTTGTCTTCTACGCTAAATCGAATAGAGTCGCGCGCATGATATTTTATTTCGGAAGTTAGGTCTGTAGCCTTTTTCTTAGGCGCAACAATCAAGCTATCTGACGGAATAGAATCTTTGCCAGCAAGGTCTATTTCCGAAACAAGGATACCAAGCGTATCCTGCTCACGATTACGCACAGAGTCCGGTCGTTCAACAAATTCTTGCGTGTCGTTGATAAGCACATTTATTGTACTGTCGGATTTTATTTTGGTCGAGTTTTTTTGAGCATGCCCAACAACCGAGAACATCATCAAAAACACAAACAACAGACTGGATTTTCTCAACGATGCCACACTATTCAGTACTACCTCCTGTTATTCGGGGAAAAGGCTTTAATTTTAGGCGCTCAAAACTAACCATTTCATCGGGGTCACGGGTTGGATAATGATGCAGTCGAAACCGATCGGTAAACGGTCAATTCTTCTTTTTCTTGCATTCACGCTCATTCATTTTTATGGATTAGCTCAAAATGCAAACACCCCATACCGAATGAAAACCATAGTCATAGATGCCGGCCATGGCGGAAATGACCCCGGAAACCTCGGTACCGGAAGATATAAGGCAAAGGAAAAGGACATTGCGCTAGAAGTGGCGCTTATGGTTGGAGGTTACATTGAAACACAGTTTCCGGAAATTAAGATCATCTACACCAGAAGTACAGATGTGTTTATAGGACTTGGCGATAGAACTGATATTGCCAATAAGGTCAAAGCCGATCTTTTTATCAGCATACATTGCAATGCAGCTACCAACACCTCGGCAATGGGAGTGGAGACTTTTACCTTAGGGTTGCACAAGAACAAGGAAAACTTGGAAGTGGCGATGAAAGAGAACTCCGCCATTTTTTTGGAGGATGATTACAAGACAAAATACGAAGGTTTTGACCCCAATTCAGCCGAAAGTATCATTGCCCTAACCATTATGCAAAGTGCTTATTTGCAGCAGAGCCTTACCATCTCGTCATATATTCAAAGCCAGTTCAAGAACCGAGTAGGAAGAAAAGACCGTGGTGTGAAACAGGCGGGTTTTCTTGTTCTCAGGAAAACAACAATGCCAAGTATTCTTGTTGAGTTGGGGTTTCTGACAAATGCAACCGAAGAGGATTTCTTGAATTCAGAAAACGGAAAATCCTTCATGGCATCAGCCATCTTTAGAGGATTTAAGGAGTATAAGGAATTGGTGGAAGATCCGTTGCCGGAAGGAAATGTTGCTCCAAAGACGGATAATGTCGTTGAAACATCTTTGAATACAGATGTGGATAAGCTAAAGGAAGAGGAGCGTGTTGCCGAAGAAAAAGCCAAACTAGAGGCAAAGAAGAAAGAAGATGATCGCTTGGCAGCTGAAAAAGCCAAGCTCGATGCAAAGAAAAAAGAAGCTGAAAAAGCAAAACAGGATTCAACTCAAAAAGTCTTAGATCAGACAAAGCTGAAAGCAGTTGCAGATTCGTTAGAACGAGCTAAGAATCAGCTGTTGGAAGAAAAGAAAAACCGTGAGTCAGAATTGGCTCAAAAGGCCAAAGACGATGAAAAGGCAAAATTAAAGACAAAAGTGGATTCGCTGGAGACAATTAGGCTTGCGAAAATTACTGCCTTTGAAGCAGAACAAAAGGCTGTGGCGGAAAAAACCGCAAAGGAACAGGCTGATAAAAAAGCTAAGGAGGCAGAGGAGCGTTTGGCCGAGGAAGAAAAAGATCGAAAAGAAATAGAAGCAAAAAAAGAAGCCAAGCGGTGGTTAGAAGAAATTAAAGAAGTAAAAGAAGGGGAATTGGAAGCGGCCAAAAGAAAGGCCGAAACGGATAGCGAAAAAGCCAAGCTGGAAGCTATCAAGCGTGAGAAGCAGCAGGAATTGGAGGATGTGAAACGAATTTCTTACGAAAAGACCATGTCGGATTCGATTGCCGCACATCGGTTAATTGCCCAGCAAACTAAAATCGACTCCTTGGCAAAAGCAAGGTTGGAAAGTGAAAGTAAAAATCAGGCAGAAACCATTAAAGCTGCCGAAGTTGAAGAAGCACGCCTCACACAACTTGCAGAAAAGCAAAAGCAGGACTCATTGAGCCTAGCAAAAGCAGCCCAAGAGCCTGAACGTCAAAAAGCACAGTACGCCACTGAATTGGTAGAGGCGCAACGATTGGCCACGCAAAAAGTAACACAGGATTCTATTGCAGCCGTGAGAAAGAAAGAGGCAGACGCTTTGGCTATTACCATCGACAACCAGAAAGCAGCTTCGGCAGAGGAAGCCGAATTGCTGTTTCTACAACTAAGGAAAAAGCAGCTTGAGCAGCGGATTGCTACATTGCGAGGGCAAGACGTGGAGGTTATTACCATGGAAACGATTGAGGAACGAGCCAAGCTAGAACCTCAACCAAAAAATAATGTGGTAGAAACCAATGTTCCAGGATTAATACTTAGGGTTCAAATAGTCACATCGGCAAAACCGCTGTCTAAAAGTGATAATCAATTCAAAAGTCAATCGGTTTGGCAATACCAACAAGACGGTCTTTATAAATATACGGTTGGCGATACGCAAGACTTTGATGAAATTATTAAACTGCAAGGCGATTTGAGAGACCTCGGATTCCAAGGAGCATTTGTTGTAGCCTTTGAGGATGGAAAGAGAATTAAGGTGTCGGATGCACGTGAATTGTTAAATAAATGAGAATGAAATATTCAAGGGAAATACGTACGGGGTTCATTGCAATTGCAACAATCTTTGCGTTCGTATGGGGCTATAATTTCCTCAAGGGCAACGATATTTTTAGCAAGCAACGCGTGTTTTACACCATGTATGAGAATGTTGGAGGCCTCACAAAATCCAACTCCGTAACCGTTAACGGATTCAAAGTTGGCTTGGTGAAAGACGTTTATTTTGAACCGGTACACAGAAAAATGTTGATTGTAGAATTTATGCTGACCGCAGATAATTATGAGATTCCGAGAGGAACCGTTGCTACACTAGTCTCAGATTTGTTAGGAACAACGAGCATCAATTTAGTTACGGGAGCGGGCGATGGATTTTACCACGAAGCCGATACCTTGCCATCAGAGATAGAAGGCGCCTTAATGGAAAGCATCACCGATTTGTCTTCTAGTTTGGCATCTACTAAGATGAAAGCAGACCGATTATTCGATTCTCTTGATTCGCTTGTGGGAGACGTGCGAGATGTTTTAGGTCCAGGCGAGCATGAGTCTAGTGTAAACACAGCTATCACCGATTTGGCAGCCACCCTAAAAAACCTGAAAAACGCATCAAGTAAAATTGATCGTATTTTAGATAAAGACGGGCAGTTAGGGCGAATTTTGGCCGATGTGGAATCGTTTACCACTACATTAGACGAGAACAAGGATGAAATTGACAATCTATTAAACAACCTTTCATCTTTATCAGATTCGTTGGCGGCAGCCGAGTTGGCATCAACCATCAACAACGCCAACAAAACCTTTGAAGAATTAGCCATAGCCATGGAAAAAATCAACAACGGAGAAGGCACAATAGGAAAGTTGTTCAAAGATGAGAGTGTTTTTAACAACCTAGAGACAGCAACTGCCAACCTAGACAGCCTTTTTATTGACATTAAGGCGAACCCAAACCGCTATGTTCATGTTTCGGTATTTGGTAGAAAGGATAAGAAAGACAAAAAGAAATAAAGAATAAGCATGGAATACATTCCGCAAATACTGTTTTTTATAATGTTGACAGTCGGTTTTGGCTGGTTTGGCAAAAGTGCCATGCGTATTCGCAGAAACATTTTACTTGGCCGTGATGTCCATAGAAGCGACAACAGTTCTAAACGAATTAATACAACTCTTAAAGTTGCATTCGGCCAGTCCAAAATGGTTGTAAGGCCAATTGCTGGTTTGTTGCACATTGTAATCTACGTTGGTTTTTTGCTAATCAACATCGAAGTGCTCGAAATTGTCATTGATGGAATTTTCGGTACTCATCGTGTATTCGCTCCAATGTTGGGAGGTCTTTACAGCGTTGCTATTAGCTTCTTTGAAATTTTAGCCGTTTTGGTTGTCGTTGCTTGTATTGCCTTCCTCTGGAGGAGAAATGTGATGAAGATTGGTCGTTTCCACAGCACAGAGATGAAAGGTTGGCCATTTAAGGATGCCAATTACATTCTCATCATCGAAATTGTTTTGATGGGCGCTCTGTTGATTATGAACGCTACGGAAGCAAATTTCCCTGACGAGCACCGAGTTGCTGGCCCCTTTCTGATAAGCGGATTAATTGCGCCAATTTTTTCAGGAATTAGCTATGAAACCCTTGTCATCATCGAGCGGGTTGCATGGTGGGGACATATTGTAGGAATTTTGTTTTTCCTGAATTATCTGCCATTCTCCAAGCACTTTCATATCATGTTGGCTTTTCCAAACGTCTATTATTCAAACCTAAAGCCTAAAGGACAACTCGATAACCTAGAATCGGTAAAGAAAGAAGTTGAGTTGATGATGGATCCGAATGCAGATCCGTATGCCGCTCAACCAGAAGTTGACCCAAATGCTGCACCTCAACGATTCGGAGCAAAAGACGTTCAGGATTTGAACTGGGTTCAGTTGATGAATGCATACAGTTGTACCGAGTGCGGAAGATGTACGTCCGTATGCCCTGCAAACATCACAGGTAAAAAACTTTCTCCACGAAAAATCATGATGGATACACGGGATCGTTTGGAAGATGTTGGCGCTATTATCGATTTGAATAAAGGAACATTTGTAGATGATGGGAGATCACTCCTTCACGACCACATCATTCCAGAGGAATTGTGGGCGTGTACATCATGCAACGCATGTACAGAAGCTTGTCCTATAAACATTGATCCCTTGAGTATTATCATTGATTTGAGAAGATATTTAGTGATGGAAGAATCATCTATGCCAGCACCATTGGCACCGATAATGAGCAGCATAGAAAACAATGGAGCGCCTTGGCAGTTCTCTCCATCAGACAGATTTAATTGGGCCACCGAAGAAGCATAAAAAAGAGATATGAGCGAAGCATTGAAAGTACCTACTATGGCCGAAATGATGGCTGCTGGCGAAACACCAGACATTCTGTTTTGGGTTGGATGTTCAGGCAGTTTTGACGACCGAGCAAAGAAGATTACAAAAGCAATCGTAAAGATTCTGAATAAGGTTGAAATTAAGTTTGCTGTACTCGGAGTAGAGGAGTCTTGCACAGGAGATCCCGCAAAACGTGCTGGAAACGAGTTTATGTTTATGATGCAGGCTATGAGCAACATCCAAGTGATGAATGCTTATGAAGTGAAGAAAATTGTAACTGGTTGTCCGCATTGCTTCAACACAATCAAGAACGAATATCCTGAACTAGGAGGTAAGTATGAGGTGATTCATCACACACAACTTGTTCAGCAACTAATTGATGAAGGAAAGCTGAAAGTTGAGGGTGGTGCTTTTAAAGGCAAGAAATTCACTTTCCACGATCCGTGTTATTTGGGTCGAGCAAATGGAGAATATGAAGCTCCACGAAGTTTAATTAAGAATTTGGATGCTGAGTTGACGGAAATGAAACGTTCTCGTGCCAATGGTTTGTGCTGTGGTGCTGGTGGCGCGCAGATGTTCAAAGAAGCTGAGCCGGGAGATAAGGAAATTAACATGGAAAGGGCAGAAGAAGCATTGGCTTTAAAGCCTGATGTAATTGCAACGGGCTGTCCGTTTTGTAATACCATGATGACCGATGGCGTGAAATACAACGACAAGCAAGATGAAACACAAGTGTTGGATGTCGCTGAATTGATTGCGCAGGCTAACGATTTGTAAAATCGACCACAGACCATAGACGATAGTGGGAACTATTTGATAACATGGACTGTAAATCATGGACTATCGACTAACAAATAATGAAAATAACCATCGAAACTTTCCAGTCATTTGCACCCAACTCAAGAACGTGGGTGTATCAAGCATCTCGAAACCTTACAGACACAGAATCTGTCGAGTTAAAGAAGTTGGCAAGCACGTTTGCTGCCGAGTGGAACAGTCATGGTGCGCCATTGAAAGCCGCTGCCGATGTACTTTACAATCGTTTTTTGGTAATGATGGTAGATGAAGATGCTGGTGCTGCCAGCGGTTGCTCCATCGATAGTTCGGTTCAGCAAATCCGTTCCATTCAGCAGAAACTCAATATCAACCTACTTGATAGAATGGACCTTGCCTATTTGAATTCAGATGGCGAGTTGGAATCTGTTCATGCAAGTAAGATTTCTGATGCCTTTGAGCATGGTGCTTTGACTGAAGAAACAACCGTTTTCAACAATACGATTACCTCAAAAACGGAGTTAGAAACCAATTGGAGAATTCCTTTGGTGAAGAGTTGGGCTGGGCCGCGCATTAAGCCGGGTGTTGGTATCTGAACACCAACAGTGAATAAGTCTGTTACTGATTTCCTTGCTGTCGGTAATTAGGATTTACCAATCAAAAATATCCTCAACCTTCTCGGGTCTTTCCTCAATTCGCCAGTTGAAGTCTTCTAATTTCATGTCGTTGAGGTTAACGAGGTTCAAAGGATAAAGTGTAGCATCAGGCTGCGTGAGAAAGGTGATGTCTTTGACCTTATTCGCTTCAATCTTAATAAGCAGATTACTAGCCTTGGCTTTATTCACATTATCTGGCGGTCCACCTTCTTCTCCAGCAAAATAAATGGTTTCGCCATTGCCTTCCACAAACACACGTCTCAGTTTCTGTTCCTCAAAATATCCCGTCATGAAACGGCCCTTTATCTGATTAAACATAGCGCTGTCTTCTTCCGAAATAATCATGGAGTTCTCCTTCATGTAAAGCCTGTCAATCTTATTGTTCCGATTCTGAATCCACATGCTGTCGGCTGTGAGCTGGTTCTCATCTGACCACAGAATTGGGTCGCGGTACATTCGAATGGTTGAATCGGCATAGGAATACACCAACGAATCGCATTTGCCACGCATATCAGGCTTAAAGAATTTAGCATGATGGAACGCAAACAGTATTCTACGGTCAATAATGGTATCAATAATGCTCAGAAGCGTATCGGAATGAAGGAACAGCGAATCGGCTCCCATATCCTGAATCATCACCGCGCTATCGGTTAGCAAAACCATATCGCCAACCTCGTAATACTTGGCTCGTTCGCCAGTTAAGATGATACTCTGAGCCGTATCTGATATCACCACATTGCCGATGGCTATTCCATAACCGTGTTTCTTGTTGTAATACAGGCTATCACCAAGAATAGATTGGTCTGAACTGAGAACAGTGGCTTTTTGACTGAACTGCGCAATGTTTAGCTCGGTATCATACCAACCGAAATTGCACAGAATTGTGTTCTCATCGCTGATGATGGTGGTTGGTCCGAGGAAGAAGGCCACTTCAGTCTGCGTGTTGTATCGCAGTGTGTCACAGTAAAGCGTGTATTGCTTATTCACCAGTTTCACGCTGTCCTTAAAGAACATCTCCTCCATGGTACTGTAGTAATACCCTATGCGGCTGGTAAGTGTGTTTTCGCTGTCCACAATTTTACCGCCCGTGTTGTACCAGGCCTGCTCGGTAGCCATGTTGTAATCTAACTTCTGACTGGTGAGGGTCATTTCGCGGTCAATGAGTTTTACGTTACGCTTTGCCTTGGCGAATTCGGTATTGCCGTTGTAATTCAACTCATCGCACCACATTTTAATGCTATCGCCTTTGTTGATACGAACCCTCGAAAAGGCATCCATGCTGTTATCTTCGTAGAGATAGGCGCTGTCGCAATGCATGATGGTGCCCTCGTGTTCAAAAATCACATCGCCAAGCAGCCTGCGAGCCTTGTAGCCGAGACTTTCGTCATACTCCAACACTTCGGCATTGAGCAGTTCAATGCGCTTCTTTTTCCCTTCCTGAGCAAAGGATGAAAAAGCAATACAGATGAATACGAAAAGTAAGGGTAAACGGCAACGCATTGGTGCCAAAGTTAACTTCCTTCGCGTCTTTCAACAGTCGCTTTCCAAGAAAGGTACATGGCATTAAAATGAACCAGACATTCCTTTAGAAACGGTTCGTCAACCAATTTGTGCACGTTTCCAAGATTACCAATTTGGTCAATCGTTATTTTGTAAGACTGTTCCATTGGCCCAGCCTCCATTTTTAGCGTGTACTTTTCGTTGTACTCGAAAATGGTAATGCTAATGCTCGGATGTGGTATGCGACCTACTACTCTCATTTGTTTGAAGAAAAATGAGAAAATGAGAAAAGGAAAAAAGTTGAGGTAGCCATATTCGTCATATTCGTAAGAGATTCGTAATTCGTATCGGTCAACCTAAAACTTCATGACTATTTTAGCGTTTATTCGCCTAGCAGTCAGGTAATTAGGAACGGCATACTGGCGGTTGGTAATATCAGAAATCCACAAGTAGCTGAGTGTGTTGTTCGTACTAAGGAGGTTGAAAACTTCGAAGCTAATCCAAATGGATTGGAAGTATTTGAGTGGATTTTTTTGCCCGACAAACTTCTTTTTCTCCCCTAAAAGCATGTAAGAAAAACCGATGTCAACTCTTCGGTAAGGTGGAATTCGGAGCGTATCTCTGTATCTGGTATTGTCGGGTGGGCCAAATGGCATTCCAGAACCGAAAACCAAGTTTAGGTGCATTTTGAGCGAAGGTAACTTCGGTACATAATCTTGGAAGTAAAGCGAGAAATTTACCCGTTGATCTGTTGGTCGTGGAATAAATCCAGGTGTCTGCTTGATACTATCGGTTGGAATAGTGTTTTCGGTAATCCCATAAACAATCTTTTCTCCGTTCGAATTGTAGTAATCGAAGTAAAAATCGTCAAGAATGTCCTCCTGAACGGTCATTACCGACATGCTTGCCCACGATTCAATTCCTTTCACAAATTCTCCATTCACCTTCAAGTCAACTCCGGTGGCATAACCGCGCGAATTGTTCTTGGCATAGTATCGAATGCGTACGTTGTCAATTTCATAGGTAACAAGGTCGTTTAGATATTTATAGTAAACCTCAGCCACCAGTTTAAAAGGACGGCTCCACGCTTTGAAGTTGTAATCCATACCAATAACAGCATGGTAAGATTGTTGCGCTCGTACGTTTGTATTTAGTTGCCCATTCAAATCGCGAAGCTCGCGGTAGAAGGGAGGCTGGTAATACATTCCACCCGAAGCGCGGAAAATCATATCGGTCTTTTTCCATCTTGGATTAAAGGAATAATTGGCCCTGGGTGTGGCAAAAAACTGCTTGTTCACATCCCAATAATGGAAACGAACACCAGCAGTTAATCGGTGCTTGCTTGTATCAGAAAACATCCATGTATTCTGAATAAAGCCGCTGCCGCGATGGCTTTGCAGCTTGATGGTGGTTTTGAGCACATTAAAGACTTGAAGTTCGTTTGGATTGAGCGGCAACGAAAACCCAGAGGAATCTATCATATTCCATTCGCTCAACCTGTCTGTTATGTCTTCGTACTGGTATTTCACGCCCCAATCCAAAATGCGATTCCCATCAAACCATTTCCCGATGTGGCGGAGAGAGATTACGTTGGCAGTGAGGTAATTCCGAGCATGATCTAAGAATGTTCCAATGCCGCGGTTAAAAGCTACCTCACCCAAGTTGTCTGACCCGAAATTGTTCTCCAACTGACCAAGAAAGTATTGTCCCTGCACATCAAATGTTTCTGTTTCGTTTGAACGGAAAGCAGATGCAATCAGCTTAAATTTTAACTTGGGATCAGGCTTATATTCAACCGTTAATGCCCCAAGCATGGTTTCAAAGGTGTTCACTTCCTGCCCATCAAAAAAGACGGTGAACCGTAGCGCATCGCTGATAGTGCCGAAGTCGGTTTCGCGGTTTTCGGGAATGAATTGATATTTATTTTGAGCGTAGTTTACTAAAGCGCTGACGCTCCACTCTTCATTGATGTCGAAATTCAGGAGTCCTTGCGCATCCATAAATTGAGGACGATATGCGCCATCTATGTCTAAACTTCCTAAAATGTACTGATTGGTTCTGTATCTGAATCCACCCAAATAGGAGAAACGATAATCTTTTGATGAGCCTTCAAGATGAATAGATCCACCCAATAAACTTCCAGCAACGGTACCGGCAAATTTCCTTGGTCGCTTGTATTTCACATCCAAAACAGACGACATTTTATCGCCATACTTGGCTTCAAATCCGCCTGCCGAAAAGCTGAGACTTGCCACCAAATCGGGGTTTATGAAACTCAGGCCTTCCTGCTGACCTGATCTTACGAGAAATGGTCGGTATATTTCAATGTCATTCACGTATACCAGATTCTCATCATAATTACCGCCACGCACGTTGTACTGCGAGCTTAGCTCGTTGTTTGAGCTTACCCCTGCAAAGGTTTTTATCACGGCTTCAATTCCACCACCTACCGAAGGAATTTCTATGGCAATTCGAGGGTCAACGCGCGTCATAGTGTTGTTCCTGTTGGCATCATCATTTACTACCGCTTCGGTGATGAGGTTTTCCTTGAATTTGAGAATTCGGTTTAGCGTTTTTACTTCACCATCGGCCAATTGCATTTCAAAAACCTGAGAATCGTAATTCAAATGCGAGAACGAAACTTTGAGTTTGGTGTTTGCCGGAATGGTGATGGAATAGTTTCCCAGACTGTCGGTGGTGGTTCCTCCTGTGAAGCCAACGGCCGCAATGGCGGCAAACGGAATTCCTTTGTTATCCTCATCAAGCAGTATTCCTAATACAGTTGCTTTTTGTGCAAACAACTGAACGCTCAATACAAGCGCAAAAAGCGTCAAAAGCAACGCTTTGGTTCTTATCGTGAGGGTTTCTATCAAGATTAATATCTATCCCGTTTCTTCCTTTTGAAATCTCCATTCTTCCAAGCCTTGATAAACTTGACCCAAGCCAGTGGGTTCAGCAAATTGTTTGGTGGAAGTTGACCAGCATAATACAATTGCGCTCCACGTTGCTGCATGGCGTAGGTAAAATTCTCCCTTCCATCCATGCCCATGTATTCCATGCGCTCCTTCAAATCGGCACGTGCCAAGTTGCGTTGGGCTCGTTGCTTATCGTCTTCTGGCAAACGCAGATCTAAAAACGCTTCACGAAACTGCTCTTTTGTTGGCCATGGGTAAATGATAGCTTCCTGAAGTGTAATCGTATCGCCATCCATCATCTGAATAAGGGAATAATTCTTCCGATCTAACGAATCGGGAATAACGAACAGCGCATCTTTAAAACCAACATAAGAGAATTGGATGGTATCGCCACGTTCTGCTACAAAGGAAAAATATCCGAAGTAATCTGAGATTGTACCACGTTTAGAACCTTTAATCAGGATATTGGCAAATGGAACTGCCATCAAACTGTCGCGTGTTAACAGCACACCAGAAAATTGGAGTAGACTATCGCTCTTGGTCTGTGCATTAGCATTCATCGAAACGAAGCACGAGATAATCGCTAGAGAAACGAGGAGTTGTTTAAAGGTTTGGTGCATACTAAAGGATAACTGCTCGGTAACGGTCAAGTTTGCAAACTATTGCACGACAAATTTTTCCATTTCCTCCAAAATGCTGAAAATCATCTCATCGTTCTCGGGAGTGTCCGATTCGGACAGGTAAGATTTAAGCCGGATGATCTCGTTTTCGAGCATTTCCTGATCCGAAATAGCTTCCCAATTCTCAACAACGGTCAAAACTTCCAAGCATTCCATGTAATTTCCGACAGAAGCTATCGTGATGAAATCGGGTAGCCTATGACTGAGATCAATACCCGATTGCCAGCAGGCTGAGAGCATCAGAATGCGAACATCACTGAAATTCGGATTGACCAATTGATTCATAATTTCTTCCATCGCTTCCTTGTCTTTCAGGTCAAAAAGCAGTTGAGAAATGGCACTTTCAATACCTACATCGGTTGTGTTCAAAAGTGCTTCTAGCAGGTCCTTAATATAGGTAGCATCACCACCCTTCTGTATCTTCTCAATCGCTTTCAGCGCAAACGCCTCATCGTTGCTCTTCAAATCCTTGATAACCGACTCGCGGTTTGTCTTCGCAATTTTTGCCATAATCTGGTCGCGAAAGTAAGGGTTTGAAGCTTCAAACCCTTATCTGTTCAGCTTCGACCACCGAAAATCGAACTCCCAACACGCACCATGGTACTTCCTTCCTCTATGGCAATTTTGTAATCGCCAGACATTCCCATCGATATTTCTTTGAATGAAGCTTGGGTTGGGAAGAAGGTAGTTTTTAGTTTATCAAAAATGGCTTTCAGCGTTTTGAATTCATTCCGAATCTGCGTTTTATTATCCGTAAAAGTTGCCATTCCCATCACGCCAGCCACCTCAATGTTTTTCAGTTCAGAAAATTCAGCAGATAGGAGGTACGCTTCAGCTTCTTCCAAACTCAACCCAAACTTGGTGTCCTCTTGCGCAATATGAAATTGAAGCAACACGCGAATTTTTCTCTCATTCTTGGCCGCTTCCTTGCCAATCTCGCGAAGCAAATTCACCTTATCAACCGAATGAATGCAACTGACAAACGGAGCAATGTATTTAATCTTGTTGCGCTGCAAATGCCCAATCATGTGCCATTCAATATCCTTAGGCAGCGATTCCGATTTTGGTGCCAATTCCTGCACACGGTTTTCACCAAAAACGCGCTGTCCAGCTTCGTAAGCCTCCATCAAAACCTCGTTTGGCTTTGTTTTGGAGACAGCAACCAAGGTCACGTTTTCAGGAATTTCGGATTTTATCTTGCGTATATTTTCGGTAATTGTTTTCATTCTGACCGCAAAGTAAATAAGGTTAAGAACAACCAGCGAGTTTGATAAATTTGAACCATGAGTATTCTGAAGGAAATGGAAAAGCACGGAGTGTACGCTCAACTTTCCAATGGTAGAGTTCGCTATGAGTTTGAAGGGCCTGAAAATGGCGAAGTGGTTGTTCTTATTCATGGATTGATGGGCCACATGCACGTTTGGGATTATCAGTTCAAATTTTTGATAGAGCAAGGGTATCGTGTGTTGCGTTTTGATCTTTACGGACGAGGGTTTTCAGAACGAGTTAAAAGCGAGCATGGCAGCGAGCTTTTTATGGCGCAGGTTGCAGATTTGATTGAATATGTTGGTATCAAGGAGAAATTTCATTTGGTCGGACTTTCCATGGGTGGTGCAATAAGTACACGCTTTGCAAGCCACCATCCTGAAAAAATAAAATCTATTTTTCTAGTTGATTGCTACGGAATACCTACACCGAATGATTTGGGCGTGAGGATTGTGCAACCTAAATATCTGGGAGAAGCCTTCATTGGCACTGTGGGTGGCCCCATTCTGAAACACGGCTCTATTAAAGGAGTGTTTGATAAGCAGAAACACAAGGGATTTGCCAAGTGGTTATCAGCTCCATTGGCCATCAAAGGTTCAAAGAGGGCATTATTGAGCACGTTGCGAAATTTTATGCTCGAAAATCACGTTCCGCATTACCAACGATTGAATCATCTCGACTTTCCAAAACTTATCCTTTGGGGTAAGGAAGATGCTATTCTGTCCTACAGTTACGGACAGAAAATCCATGCTTTGGTTCCAAATGCGCGGTTCGAAACATTTGAAAAATGTGGTCATGTTCCGCAGTTTGAAGAACCCGAAAAGTTCAATCAGTTGGCATTACAATTTTTAATACAACGGGTTTGAGACGATTCTTTTTTTTCCTAATTCTCTTGAGTCCCATTTTAGGGCAGGCACAGAAAATTCAGGATATGCTGCACGAAATAAAACTCCCGCAGGGTTTTAAGATTGAGTTGTATGCCACGGAAGTGGAGAATGCCCGATCATTAGCACAAGGCCCAAAAGGAGTCATCTTTGTGGGAAGCCGAAATGAAGGAAAAGTGTATGCAGTTGTGGATGAGGATGGAGATTGGAAATCTGACAAAACCTATATTCTTGCCGAAGGATTAAATCAACCCAATGGTGTGGCCTACCGCAATGGCGACCTGTATATAGCAGAGATTAGCAAGGTTTCTGTAATGCGAGGTATTGATGACAAGCTTGCCAATCCACCCAAAATGAAAACTATTAGGGATGATTTTCCGGATGAAAAACACCATGGTTGGAAATACATTGCCTTTGGGCCAGATGGCAAACTTTATGTTCCAGTTGGCGCACCTTGCAATATCTGTTTGAGTGAAGATGAGCGCTTTGCGTCAATTACCAGAATGAATGTAGATGGTTCTGATTTTGAGGTGTTTGCCCACGGTATTCGCAATTCGGTTGGCTTTGATTGGCACCC
>JBDNJH010000267.1:0-5164 GCA_041687875.1 Flavobacteriales bacterium
AATGATGTTGGTTGCAGAACCAGTTAATGATTGACGAACGATAGACATAACAGGAGGTGTTCCTGTTCCTGTGTAATACTCAGTGATTTTACCAATTCCCAAACCTGCAAGAAGTCCAGCAAGAGTTGCAAAGAAAACTCCGTTCGAAGTGTAAGTGATTCCGTCAACCGACCAAGACTCAGGCATAAACTCGCCAATGATGAAGTAAGAAACAACCACCATTACAGCAGCAGAACCGAATTCACCGATGTTCAACGCTGTATGCGGGCTACCACCATCTTTCACCTTCACAAAGAATGTTCCGATGATAGAAACAATGATTCCAACCGAAGCCAAAACCATTGGAAGAAGCACAGCTCCTAAACCATCAAACTTAGAAGCAAATTCTGGAGCCGCCACAAACGCAGCACCCAAAACCATTGTACCGATAATAGAACCAACATACGATTCAAAAAGGTCGGCACCCATACCAGCAACATCACCCACGTTGTCACCAACGTTATCAGCAATTGTAGCAGGATTCAACGGATGATCTTCTGGAATACCAGCTTCAACTTTTCCTACAAGGTCAGCACCAACGTCAGCAGCTTTGGTATAAATACCACCACCAACACGTGCAAAAAGCGCAATAGACGAAGCTCCCAAAGAGAACCCAGCCAACACGTTCAGTACTTTATTGATATCCCAATCAGTACCAATAAACTTAGAATAAAGAAGGAAAAGTCCGCTCAAACCAAGAACACCCAATCCTACAACACCCATTCCCATCACAGAACCACCACCAAAGGCAACCTCAAGAGCTTTGCCAAGCGAAGTTCGTGCAGCGTTCGTAGTTCTAACGTTTGCTTTGGTAGCAACCACCATTCCTAGGTAGCCAGCCAATCCAGAACATACGGCTCCAACAATAAAAGACAAGGCAACAAGTGGGCTAGAATTCGCCTCGTTCATTCCTTTAAAGGCAAGCAAAGCGGCAACAGCCACCACAAAAATGGCAAGCACTTTATATTCAGCACTCAAAAATGCCATGGCTCCTTTCTGAATGTGACCAGCAATTTTGGCCATCTTTTCAGTACCTACTTCTTGCTTGCTGACCCAAGCGCTTTTCCATGCTACGTAAAGGAGCGATACGACTCCAAACAATGGAAGGATGTAAACTATGTTTTCCATACTAAGTTAAATTGGTTGTTTTTATACCTCGTTTTTCGAGCGCGCAAAGGTATCACAATCACTATTTAATGCAAGAGGTAAAATTGAGGAGTGTTTTGGGCGTGCCCCCGAAGAAAAATCGGGGTCGGGCCGTTCGCTGTATCTTTTTTGTGAAAAACAAAAAAGGATGCCGCTTCCGTCCCTCACGCGGTACATCTAGCAAGCGTAAATCGCATATCATAAATCCCACTTCATCAATCCCACTTCATCAATCATTTCACACAATCAAAAGCCCTATCTCCCGCAATTCCACCATCAACTCATCTTCCCAAAACGATTCAAAATTTTCTAAATGGTTGGCATTGTAATCATCGATGATAGCTTTGAAAGTGAATTCCTCGGTGGACATCGAATTCAATACACTTGAAAGCCACTGACCTTCCGCAATCGGACATTCCAAATAAATGGTTTCCTGCTTGCCGTAAACCGTAAGAACGCATTCCGACATATCGTACTCGGTAGGGCCGCCAAACCAAACAATTTGCGCGGTTGGCTTCAATTCTCGGTTTTCTGGTTCAGCTAAATAACCCTCAATCAAATTAGCAGGAAGCGAAGTTTCTGGAACTTCATCATCAAACCAATCTTGTAGCGGAAGCTCAAACCCAATTCCGTGCATATAATTGAACAGCGATTTTTTCAATCCTTCGCCAAATAGGTTGTGATTTGCACCCGTTGGGTCTTCATGGTCAAGGTCATTATTGGCAAATGGTCCCATGCTTTCTCCCACAATTTTCACTTTGAATTTCTCAGGATTCTTCCCAACCGGACTGTGGGCTGTCATGGCAAATCGGTGCCAGAAAGCCGACTGCATCACATTCATCTCAAACATCTGCCGAACAACTTCCAACGAATCGATGGTTTCCTGTGCTGTTTGCGTTGGAAAACCATACATCAAATACGCATGAACCATAATTCCTGCCCGATTGAAATTGTCGTTCACTTGTGCCACTTGTTTAACCGAAACACCTTTGGCAATCAGTTTCAATAAACGGTCTGATGCCACTTCCAATCCGCCCGAAATAGCAATACAGCCAGAAGCCGCCAGTAAGCGACACAAATCATAATTAAAGCTCTTCTCAAAGCGAATATTAGCCCACCAAGTCACAACTAATTTGCGCTTCAGAATTTCCAAAGCAATGGCTTTCATCAAAGCTGGCGGTGCTGCTTCATCCACAAAATGGAAACCACGTTCGCCCGTTTGCGCAACCAGTTCTTCCATTCGGTCAACGGTCAGTGTGGCCGATGAACCTTCGTAGTTTTTGATGTAATCCAAGGAAATATCGCAAAACGTGCACTTGCCCCAATAGCAGCCGTGTGCCATGGTCAGTTTGTTCCAACGACCATCGCTCCACAATCGGTGCATCGGGTTGGTAAGCTGAATAACCGACAAGTATTTTTTAAGCAACAATCCAGAGTAATCTGGCGTGCCGACTTTCTCCTGTTTTACATCTAGTGTCGTGCTTCCGTTGCAGTATTTCACTTGCCCGTCAACAAGCGCAAATGTGCGTTTCAGATTTGCGGTTTCAGTCTTTCCTTCGAGATGAGAAAGCAATACCATCAGCGGTGCTTCGCCATCATCCAACGTAATGAAATCTACAAACTCGAACACACGCGAATCAGACAACGAACGGAGCTCCGTATTCGGAAATCCACCACCCATCGCCACAGTAATGTTCGGATGGTTTTTCTTCAACCATTGTCCGCATTTGAATGCCGCAAATAAGTTTCCCGGAAACGGAACCGAGAGGCAAACAAGCGTTGGCTTTTCAGCTTCAATTCTGTCTTTGAAAATTGCCAGCATCATGTCGGTAATTACGCTCGATTCTGCGTACAATTCATCATACAATTCATCAAACGAACGGGCCGAAATCCCCAACCGTTCTGCGTAGCGACTAAAGCCAAAATGTGGATCGACCAACTCAACGATAAAATCACTGATGTCTTCTAAATAAAGCGTTGCCAAATGGCGCGCTTTGTCTCGGATTCCCATAGATCCAAATGCCCATTCCAAATCCTCCATTTGCTCGAATTTGGAAGCTTCTGGGATGAAGTTTCGTTCACATATAAAATGGCTTAGCGTTGGGTCGTCATCCTGTAAGAACCCAATTACGGCATCAATGGTGCTGATATAGCTTTGTCTCAAACTGTAAATTCTCAGCGAATTGTCTGATGCATCATCCAAATTCTCGCTTGCCACCGCGAATAATTGCTCTAAACCGCCTTTCGAAAATAAACGCAGAATGGTCTCAATTCCGAGATCTAGTTGTGTGCTTTCAACGCCTTGCGTGTTCAAAAAACCCTTCAGGTAAGCCGTGGCCGGATAAGGCGTATTCAGCTGTGTAAAAGGCGGACAGACAAGGAGAATTTTTTGGATCACGGGTTTGGCTTGTAACGAGTTCAAAGTAAAGGTTTCCTCTTTGGCTAAAAGCCTTGGAGGTCCAAGTTTTCAGAATCAATCATGGTAACAACGGCCTTCATTTTCTTCTGTATCACCTTGAAATGATGTGCGCCTTCCTCAGTTACAAACGTAATGGCTTCGCCCGGGTTTTCAGCTCGGCCCGTTCGGCCAATTCGATGTACGAAATCTTTGGGCGAACGAGGTAATTCGTAGTTGATGACATACGGCAAGAACTCAATGTCGATACCCCGCGAAAGCAAATCTGTTGCCACCAAAACGGTTATTTCTCCTTGCTTGAAATAATGCAACGTTTCCGTTCTGTTTCCTTGACTTTTCTTGCTGTGAATGGCTCTTGCCGAGATGCCATTATTTTGGAGTTTATCAGCCACGAGATCCGCCTGATACACAGAAGAAGTAAACACCAACACCTGATCCATTTTCTTTTCCTTGAGCAAGTATCGGAGTAGTGGTCCCTTCTTTTCGTCTTTCACGAAATAGCCAACTTGGTTTATGAGCTCCGTCCGTTCTTGATCTGGCGCAATGGCGATGACCACAGGGTTGTTCAGTAAAACCTGCTCCATGCTCTTAACATCTGGACTGAGCGTTGCGGAAAACAAAAGGTTCTGACGTTTACCCGGTAAAAGCGCAAAAATCCTGTCCATTTCTGCCTTGAATCCAAGATTCAGCAACTTGTCGGCCTCATCTAGAATAAGCGTGGTTACCGAAGAAAAATGAAGCGCCTTTGATTCCGATAATTCCAATAATCTACCAGGAGTTGCAACCAGCACATTCACGTTTTGTAACGCTTTCATCTGCGGATTTATGGAAACGCCACCAAACACCGCCATCGATTTGAAAGGAAACGGAACATCAGCACCAAACTGGTTAAAAACCGCCTCCACCTGAATGGCCAGTTCGCGCGTAGGCACCATCACCAAAACATTAATGTGCCTGTTTCTGGTTGGCGTTTGCTTCTCCAACTGCATCAAAACTGGTAAGACATAACTCGCGGTTTTCCCAGAACCCGTTTGGGCTAGACCGAGTACATCCTTTCCATCTAAAATGGCCGGAATAGCTTGCTCCTGAATTGGGTACGGCTTCGTGAACCCGTGTTTTTCGAGGCTATTCAGCAGGTGAGAAGACAACTTGAGAGAAGCAAAAGACATGTAGTGTTCTGGATTTATTGAAGCCGCCAAGATACGGAGGTCAATTGCAGTTGAGTTTTGGGGTTTTTGAGAATGAACATATCAATGTATTCATACTAACACACACTAAAAACATCAACACATTGACCTATATTTTCACAAAAAGCATCAATGCGTTGATGTTTATTGTAAATTTGTGGTCAAATGGAAGAGCTCGAACAAAAATTTTATCAGAAATATGCACGGACAAACGTGGATGCCCTTCGCGATTTTACCAATGTAATTGATTGGTCTGACCGCCTCATTGGCATAAAAGGAGGAAGAGGCGTGGGCAAAACAACCATGATTCTACAGCACATCAAAAAGAACTACAAGCCTGACGGCAAGGCGTTGTATATCAGTTTAGACAACCTGT
>JBDNJH010000268.1:0-3871 GCA_041687875.1 Flavobacteriales bacterium
GATGGAGGCAAGTCGGCCTTCAAACAGGATTACGAAGACCTTTGCAAGCATAGCTCCGAAATGGAGAAAAACGCCTCCAATGCAGAACGCGCAAGCACCAAATACATGCAGGCCAAATACTTGCAAGATCATATTGGTGAGGAGTTCGAAGGGCTTATCTCTGGCGTTACCGAATGGGGAATATTTGTGGAGATAAAAGCCAACAAATGCGAAGGCATGATTCGGTTGAAGGATTTACCAGACGACTTCTACGATTACGAGGAAGACAAGATGAGCGTGGTTGGTTCCACAACAGGAAACTCGTACACCTTGGGCGATGCCGTAATGGTGAAAGTGATGAATGTGTCGTTGGAGAAACGCCAGATTGACCTTGCTGTCATAGGTTGGCCAGAATGATTTTAGTTCGATACAATATATCGCTCGAAGAGCAGTTATTTCGGTCTGCAACAAGTATACTTGCTACTTAAATGATCCCCGTTCAGATTTACCGTATGTCACGATATATACTTCCAGTGATTTTCATTGCCCTATTTAGCTGTCCGCTTTTTGCGCAAGTAGCAATAGGGCAATGGCGCGAACACCTGCCTTACAACGATGGTGTGCAGGTGGCCGATGCAGGAGACTGGGTTTTTGCGGCATCCAAATTTGGGCTGTTTCAACATCATAAAACAGAAGGAGATATTGTTCGCCTTTCTAAAGTGAACGGCTTGTCTGATATTGGATTCTCTGCTATAGCGTGGAGCGATGACAACAATACACTGGTAGTTGCATACACCAACACCAATTTAGACCTCATCAAAGACGGGCAAATCATCAATATTCCCGACATAAAGGATAAATCCATTCTTGGTAATAAGGTGATAAACGACATTCATATAAAAGGAGACTTTGCCTACTTGGCCTGTGGTTTTGCCGTTGTGGTGCTTGATATTGTGAAGGAAGAGATTAAAGACACATATTACATGGGGCCAAACGGTTCGGTGATAGATGTGCTAGATGTAGCTACATCCGACAGTCAGATATTTGCCTGTACAGAGAGTGGCGTGTATCGGGCGCAGCTTAACGGTACCAACTTGGCCAACTTTGAAAATTGGACTCTGTTTAGTGAAATTCCTGCAGGAACATACAATGCAGGCACTTGGTTCAATAACCGACTGTATGTAAGCCTTTCGATAGACAACGGTAATGACAGCATTTACTATTATGACAATCAGCAATGGACTAATTTTGGGCTTGTTGATGAGGCGGAGGTAAAGTCGCTGGAGAGCAGCAATGGCGTCTTGCTGGTGGTGGTTGGAGGTGCCGTTTCAGAATACAATGCTAACCACGAACGGCTACGACTTGCTTACGATTATGGGTTTACTTTTGGTAGACCAAACCACGCCTGGACAGACAAGGAAGGCATTATGTGGATAGCCGATACGCAGGTTGGACTTGTGAGACACCCTCAGAACCAAAGCTTCAGCGTTATTGGGGTGAATGGACCATCTGCCGTTTCAAGTACAGACATAAGCATATGGGATGGGCGGTGCTACGTATCATCGGGTAGTATTTCTGGTGTTTGGTCCAATGCTTTTAATAAGAACGGTTTGTATACATACAAGGACAACGAGTGGCGCAACATCAGCACATTTGCTTTTCCCGAAACATCTAGCTTTCAGGATTACATGCGAGTAATTGTTGATCCGTTTGATAGCAAACGAGTGTACACCTCATCTTACGGTAAGGGCGTAGTGGAATATTATGACGACCAGTTTGTGGCTTTTTACGACACCAGCAATAGTACGCTGGAAGACCTTCCTGGTTCTGGTGGGAATATCCGCGTTACTGGCCTTCAGATAGATAGGAATACACAGACACTTTGGGTTGCGGGCTCGGGCACAAACAATCTTCTTTTTGCGAAGGATAGACAAGGCGTTTGGTATGCCTTCAAAATTGAAGGAGTTGGAAGTATTACGTTAAGCGATATAGCCATTGACGATAGCGGACAAAAGTGGGTGGTGGCCCCAAGAGGCGGCAGCGTTGGCGTGGTGGTATTAAACGATAATGGCACCTTAGGAAATCAAGCAGATGACCAAACCAAAAGGCTGACGCAGAATGCCGGCAACGGAAACCTTGCAAGCAATAACGTTTTTTGCATAAAGGCCGATTTGGATGGAGAAATCTGGGTGGGTACCGACAATGGAATCTCTGTATTCTATTCGCCAGAGAGTCTGTTTAGCGGAGGAAATTTTGATTCTCAGCAAATTTTGGTAGAGCAGGACGGATATGTACAATACCTTTTAGAGAATGAGATTGTGAACGTGATTGCCGTTGATGGCGCCAATAGAAAGTGGATTGGCACGGGCAGCGCAGGTGTTTTTCTTCTTTCTGATGATGGCACAGAGGAAATACATCATTTCACTATAGACAACAGCCCTTTATTCAGCAATCAGATTACTTCGCTTGGAGTAGATCAACTTAGTGGCGAGGTTTTTATTGGTACCGAGAAAGGAATACTCTCTTACAAGGGCACCGCCACCTGGGGAACACCAGAATTTGTTTCTACTGACGTGTACGCATATCCTAACCCTGTGGAGCCAGGCTATGACGGCCCCATCGCTATTAAAGGATTGGTACGAGATGCCGATGTGAAGATTGCCGATGCAGCTGGTAACGTGGTATATGCCACTACAGCCGAGGGCGGACAGGCCATTTGGGATGGAAACAAGCAAACAGGAGGGCGAGCAAAGAGCGGTGTTTATCTTGTATTTGCTTCCAACGAAGACGGAAAAGAGACTTTTGTAACGAAGATTCTTTTCATCAATTGAGAAATGATTGTTACCACGAGCGGGATCGTTCTTAGCTCCATCCGATATTCCGATAGCTCGGCAATAGCACGTATCTACACCAACGATATAGGTCTTAGAGCCTTCATGGTTCGTACGGGCAAGGGCAAAGCGGCACTTCCAAAGCTTGGACTGCTTCAGCCGCTGACCATGGTACAACTCTCGTTCATACATGATGATAGGCGCGGCATGAAAAGCGTGCGCACCATTGACAGGGAGACCACGCTCAACGCCATCCCCTTTGATACGGTGAAAACATGCCTTGCGCTGTTTATGGCAGAGGTTATTGTGCGGTCTATTGGCGAAGAGGAGCGGAACCAAGAGCTTTTTCGGTTCTTGAAGAACGCCATCCTGCTGCTAGATCAGGCCGAAGGCAGCACAAGCAATTTCCATTTGAAGTTCATGTTGGAGTTCTCGAGATTTTTGGGGTTTTATCCGCAGAATCGAGAACAAAGCCACGATTTCTTCGACTTAGTTGAAGGCGAGTTCTGCTCATCAGAACCCATACATCCCCACGCACTTAGTGGAACATTGGTATCGGCCCTCGAAAGCCTTTTGGCTATCCGCATAGACGAGCACGCGAGCGTAAAAATGGCCAATGCCGACCGCAGAATTCTCTTACAGAAGCTATTGGACTATTACCGGCTGCACCTGCACGGCATGAAGGAGATTACCAGTCATAAAGTGCTTGAAGAAGTGCTGAGCTAGCCTTCTTTTGGCGCATCTGCTTTGAGCAGATTGATGCTTTTGTAGAAGAAATACTTGAAAACGAAGGCCGCAATGGTGATAACAGGCGATGCAACGGCTGCGCTGTAGCCCAAGTAGTCGATAGCGAGGATTTTTAGTCCCCACATCACCAAGGTAAAGATGAGCGTAGACCAAACATACTTCCAGAACTGCGGCTCAATGACCTTAAAGAGGAGGTAGGTAAAATACCGACCTACGTAGAGGATGATATAACTGAGCATAGACCCCATCCATCCTGGCAAACCCCAGTTATCGATGAAAAGAATGTCTGTGCCGATGTTGATGGCGGTCCAAAC
>JBDNJH010000269.1:0-10786 GCA_041687875.1 Flavobacteriales bacterium
TACAGACAACTGCTCTTTTATCCGTCTCGGAGTATCTTTCCCTCCAATCTTTATTCGGCTGTAGGCTTCTTGATACTGTTCCAGTTTTTCAAGCACCTCATCAGAAACAGCCGTATATAACGATGGCTCAGGAATTGACCTTTCTTGATTTTGTTCTGGCTCTGGCCCTGTAAAATGAAAACGGTAGGACAACCAGCTACTTAAATCTGAGGCGCTTAACTGCAATTGTTTCTCAAAGTTCTTATCTGCCCAAAGAATCGTGATAAACGGCATAGCAAACAGCAACTCCCGTTGGAAGTTAACCTCGGGTAGCATATCGCTGGATGTCAGCACTCCATCCTTACTAACCTTTATACTATTCTCTAAACCAAACACATGTACCATGTGTTCCACAGGCTTGCTTTCAACAACGGCCTTGGGAAGATCTTTCTTCATCTGATCTACAAGCGATACCACCTCTTTGCTTGTGAGATCCATTAAATGATGCTTGTAAAATTCACAAGTTGACCTGACCTCTTTGTATAGCTTATCTCTAACGGCATGCGAATCGAATACCATGAGAATCACGGTCGATTTTTCGCGCTGGTCATCGCCAACCACATAGCAGAACTGCTCCCATTGCTCGCGATTGCCATCAATGGAAAGTATCTGGTCTAATGTAAGGGGGCTCATTCTGTACCGAGAATCTGTTGTTCTATAAGGGGATTGATACGGCTTTTGCCATTGTATTTGAGCAAGGCAAGGTTAAAAAGCATTTTACGCACGGCTTCTTCTCCCGGAGGCCATTGTATTGGGTCGTTCTTCTTAAGAAGTTCTATATGTGCCAGCTCTAGCTGCTCGTATAACCGTTGTCCTAATTCTTGCGCGGCAGAGGCGGCAAATTCTAGGGTTATTAGTTTCCCCCGAGAACGCATCAATCCTTGATTGACCAACAACAATAACTGACGCACGCAACCACCAGAGTACTTAACGAAGTAATCCAAGACACCTTCATCAAAGAAGGTATTGCTGTCTAAACGGCACGTAATAATTTGTTTTAATCGGTCAGCAGCTGCTCCTTTTGTCTTAACCATTGGGATGGTCACGGAATGAGTGAATGCTCTTGCTGGTGATTTTTCAATCGTATAATATGCGTCAATCGGCACGGCCACCACCATGTTGCAGTCTAGTTTCCTTAGTAACATGGAATCTTTGATAAACAGGTCAGTGTACGTTTCATGCCGCATTTTCTCAGACCCATCTATAATGAACAACAGGTCTTTGCCAAGGCCAAGTTCATCCATGGCTAGCCGAAGCTCTCCAAGAAGCAAATTGAATCTATCAATAAGCTCCGTAGGGTTTTGCTTAACCTTTGTTCTAATGGCTTTAGTAGTCTTTGAACCAGCGGCCCACATACTTTTAATCCCAACCTTTAAAGCAAGAAGTTCCGACAGAGGCGTTTCAACTCCAACCTGTCTTTCTCTTCCGCTATGGCTATAAACTTCGTTTATGATTTCTTCATCCGAAAGCCACTCTTTAGCCAACTCCTCCAACTCCTTACTGCTGAACTTGGCATCCCTTTCATCAAGTTCCTCCACCACCTTCAGAAGCAATAGAACAAAAATATCCTCTGGTTCAAGTTGGCTCAAATACGTTTCCTTCTCCAACTCTACCAATATAGAGAGGTAGGCGTTTGGATTATTTAAGTCTTCATGAAGCCTTTTTAGCTCAGTGGTTTTACCACAGCCTTTATGCCCCGAGAACAGAATTTTCTGATAATCATCCGTAAGATTTACCAGAACGGAGTTTTCAACAGATAACTGGTACATGATATCCTCTCGGAATGCGTTGCTTCTAACGTCCGACAAATTGACATAAAGCCCAAGTTCTTGAATGTCATGCTTGAGGTCAAAGTCCAACTCTGTTACCGTTCTAGCAAGAAATCTATCTGTTGTAGGGAAATCACTTGAATGCATACTGCAAAGATAATAGGGTTGTACAACCAAAGATTGGTGTGCAATTTAGTTCAAATGGTTTTCTCCGCAACACATCTATTCAGGTTAATACTTGCTTGCATTTTGCATGACGCGTTGAGTTTGGTTTGTGCAAATATCAGAATCCTTTAAGCCGACAGATTACCTCCCTCGTTCCTCGCTCGCAATGATGTTTAGTAGAATAGACCCTTCGGCTGCGCTCAGGGTGACGGCTCCCAATAGACTTACGCTACTTTAGAAGCAATAAAATCATAAAAATCATCAAACGTAGAAATCGTTTGAAAATCCTCTGAAGTGGTTTTAAAACCGAAGTTTTCATCAATAAGAACAACCAGATCTACGTAATCGAGACTGTCTAGGTCGAGTGCTTCATGCATGTTGGCATCGGCTACAATATCAGCCGCATCGGCTTCAAATTCCTCCATCAGAAAAGCGTTTACGGTGGTTATAATTTGCTGCTTATCCATTTTCAGGGCGCGAACTTACGAATTATCAGGGTTGAATTTGTTCCGCCAAAGCCAAACGAATTGGAGAGAATTGTATTCAATTGTTTATCAACGGCCTTGTTGGGGATGTTGAGTTTGGCGCTGTGCTCGTCTGGCTCGCTGAAGTTGATGTTGGGTGCTACAAACCCGTGCTCCATCATTAGTAGCGAATAAACCATTTCGCTTGCTCCTGCCATCCAACATTCGTGGCCTGTCATGGATTTGGTTGAACTTACCAAAGGGCCATTTTCACCAAAAACCTCGCTGATTGCTTGTGCTTCAAAACCATCGCCAACGGGTGTGGATGTAGCGTGAGCGTTGATGTAATCGACTTCGGACGCTTCCACTTTCCCCATTTCCATGGCCATTTTTAGCGCACGAACCTGTCCATCGACATTTGGGTTGGAGATGTGTTCTCCGTTGGAACTGAAACCGTAACCAATCACTTCGGCCAAGATGTTTGCTCCGCGTGCCTGTGCGCTTTCGAGACTTTCGAGAATGACAGTTGCTGCACCTCCGCTTGGCACCAATCCATCACGACTTTTATCGAATGGTTTAGATGCTTTGGATGGCTCGTCTTCTTGCACAGAGAATGTTCCTATACCATCGAAACTTCCGAAAGCGTATGGGTTTATTTCTTGCGCTCCGCCACAAATAATCTGTTTTTGCAATCCCATTTTAATGAGCAAATAGCCCATTCCGATGGAATGCGAACCGCTGGCACATGCTGCGCTGACGGTAAAGTTCACGCCTTTAAGTTTGAAAATCGTGCTCAAATTCATGGTCACGGTGCAGTTCATAGATTGGAAAATATTTCCTGAACCAATGAGGGTTGTGTCTTTCTTTTCGCGAAGCAGATCCACTCCTTCTATAACGGCACCTGCTGTGCTGTCGTTTCCAAATAGAATTCCAACTTCGTTCTGATTGATGAACTCCTGTGTCATTCCTGCATGTTCCAAGGCTTGCTTAGTGGCAGCAAAAGCGTAAAGTGCCTCTTCGGGCATGTTCTTACGTTCTTTTCTTCCCAATTCCAATTTTAGATCGGGCATTGGAACATTACCTATTAAAGCCGAACGATAACCCATTTCCTTACGAATGGGGTCGAAGATGATACCAGATTTTCCCTCACGGAGAGACGCAACCACGTCCTCGGCAGTTGTGCCAAGGCAGGAGTGAATTCCTCTACCGGTGATGACTACCCGATTCATAGTTGAGCAGTTGATTGGTTGATAAGTTGATAAAGAGATGAAGTTGATAAGAGATTGAGTTGATAAGTTGACAGAGTTGATGAAAAAATAGAGTTAAGAATACTTTTTAGCCGCAGATATACAGAGGTTTTCACAGAGAAAATCCTCTTCTGTGAAAATCTCTCAAACTGTCGGGATAAGCTATGTTTCTGTGGGCTGTTCATGTCAACTCTATCTCTTCGTCTCCTGTCTCTTGTTTCCTGTCTCTTGTTTCCTGTCTCTTGTTTCCTGCCTCTTGTTTCCTAACAAAAAAGTCCTCCATTAATATTGATGACGTTTCCTGTGATATAGCCAGCATCGTCAGAAACCAAGAACGAAACAGCCGCGGCTACTTCTTCTGGTTTACCAAAACGCCTCATCGGTATCATCCTTGACATCTCTTTCTGATCTAAATCGGCAGTCATATCTGTTTCAATGAAGCCTGGTGCAACTGCGTTTACAGTTACGTTTCGCTTTGCAATTTCTTTTGCTAATGCCTTGGTGGCGCCAATTACTCCTGCTTTTGCAGCTGAGTAATTCACTTGTCCGGCCTGGCCCATCATTCCTGAAACGGAAACCACATTGACAATCCGTCCATACCGCTTTCGAATCATCTTATCTACCAACTTGCGGGTAACGTTGAAAAATCCACCTAGCGAAACGCCTAGTACGTTATCCCAATCTTGCTCCGACATGGCCATAAAGAGTCCGTCTTTGGTAATGCCTGCGTTGTTTATAATGACTGAAATCTGCTCGTCTGGATTGGCTTCCATCCAAGATGAAAGTGCTTTATCTGCCCCTTCTCTATCGGCTACGTTAAAACCAATTGATTCAGCTGTTCCACCTACTTCTTCAATCAACTTTACGGTTTCATCTGCTGCAGCAGCATTGGAAGAATAATTGACAAGAATATGCAATCCGTGGTCTTTGGCCAAGCGCACAGATATGGCACGACCTAAACCTCGTGAACCACCTGTTACCAATGCTATTTTTCTATCAGACATAATTGAAATTTATTTCACGCAGCACTTGTCCCGTTTTTTCGGGAGGCGCAGAGATAAAGAGAATTTCTTTTAGCCACAGAAATATACTACCCAACTCTATCCCTTTAATTGATTATCCGTTTGTTACATTCCATTTGTCAATAGCGTCACCCTGAACTTGTTTCAGGGTCTAACTTAGATACTGAAACAAGTTCAGCATGACTCCTTCTGCCAGTTTTATCTCTTATCAACTTCCTTCAAAATATCTCTATCTGTGGGTCATTCTCGTGTAGAAATTCAGACAGTTCTGCCAATTGATGTGAACGTGGTTTGTCATCATCAAATGTTGCCAAATGCTTGCGAACTGTGTCGTAGAACTTCTGACCAGCAACAGACATCTTCGATTTGCAACCTAAGCTATCAACGCCTTGTGCAATGGCAACGGCTTCAATCGCCATTACTTGAAACGAGTTGTCGATGACTTTTTTGGTCATCAAAGCAGCGTTCGTTCCCATGCTCACGATGTCCTGATTATCGTTATTGTTGGGGATGGAATGCACATACATCGGGAAGGAAAGTGTTTGATTCTCTGCCGTTGTTGATGTGGCGGTGAACTGCATTCCCTGAACTCCGAAGTTGTATCCGAGTTTCCCTAAGTTCATGAACGGAGGAAAAATATCGTTTAGCTTGTCATTCATGAGGTAATTGAGTTGTCGTTCGCACAACATGCTCAATTTGGTAATGGCAATCTTCATCTTATCCATCTCTAGGGCCACGTAATCTCCGTGGAAATTCCCACCGTGATAAACGTGCTTGTTCTCGAGATCAACAACTGGGTTGTCGTTGGTTGAATTCACTTCATCCAACAGAATTTCTTCTGCATTCTGAACAGTTTCCAAGATTGGACCGATAATCTGCGGAATGCAACGGAACGAATAATATTCCTGCACTTTTTCTTTGATAGGCTTACCGTTTCCAACCTTTTCAATATCCTTGAAAAGTCGGTCTTCGCGCTTGCGTACCAACTTGCTTGTTTCCAAACATCTGCGCATGGCAGCAGCTACTTTCTGCTGACCTTGATGCTTCTTAGCTCGATTCAAAAACTCCGAATAACTATCGTCATACGAACGGACAATCTCGTTGATAACCGCTCCAATAAGCGTGGCCCAACGCAGCAATCGCGTAGCGTAGATCACGTTCAGCAATCCGATTCCACTCATGCACGAAGTTCCGTTCATCATTCCCAGACCATCGCGAAGCTGAAGCTTTACTGGCTCCATTTTCAACTCTTTTAGGATATCTTTAACAGGTCGGATCTCTCCTTTGTAGCGTGCTTCTCCTTCGCCAATCAATCCCAACGCCAAATGCGCCAACTGAACGAGGTCGCCACTGGCGCCAACGCTCCCGTGTTCTGGGATGTATGGATAAATTCCATTGTCGAGGAACAACACAAGTTGATCCACAATTCCCATGCTGATACCCGAACCACCCAACGCGAGTGTGTTCAATCGGTTCAACATAACGGCACGCACATATTGGTCTGGAAGTCCTGCTCCCAAACCAGAAGCATGACTTCTTACAAGATTATACTGAAGCTGCTCAAGCTCCTCGTTTTCAATACGATACTGTGCCATTGGCCCAAAACCTGTATTGATACCATAAATGATTTTATCCTTAGAGAACTCGGTCAGAAACTGAAAACTCTCTTCAACAACAGCTCGCTGCTGAGCCGAAAGCCGCACTTTTTCCTCCTGCACAACAATGCGGAAAAAACTATCGAGTGTAATTGTAGGTCCTATAGCTTGAGAGTTTTGGGTGACCCCTTTTTGAGGGGCTGCGAAGTTAACGTTTAATCAATTTTGTTTCCTATCATTATAGCCCATTCTTTTCTGATGGGTCAGATACTTCAAACTATTTATCTTAATACATTAAAATTCAAACGCTTATGGCTGTTTGGGTTTGCGGTAATCTTCGTTCTGATGGGCTGGAAAGCAAGCCAACTCCACATCGAAGAGGACATCACCAAGACGTTCCCGCGAACTGAGGAGTTTAAAAAGTACGACAATCTATACCGCAATTCTTCCATTTCGGGGAACATTATTGTGGCCATTGGTCCGCTTTCAAAATCTTCAAGTGAAGAGTTGGTTTCCATTGGCGAATCACTTTTGGCGCAATTCAACGGGTTAGATACGGGGTTACTAAAGGCCATTCAGTTTAATTCTAATGCCGCAAAGTTGGAAGAATCTTACGGCAATTACCTACGTTATCTGCCGTATTTTCTAAGTAAGACTGAGATTGACACGCTCTTTGCTGATTTGGCGAGCGATGGCATTGAAACACGACTATCCTCTACTTTGAATAGACTGCGCAGCTACGAAAGTATGGGAACGAAGAAGTTCCTGATGCTAGATCCACTTCAATTGGGTTCGCCCATTTTGAAGCGATTGAGTAAGCTTCAAGAAGGAAACGCATTTAAAATTGTGGACGGTTACACCTTTACTGCTGATGGCGAATACCTGTTGATGGTTGTTAAACCGTCTCATCCGCCTTCAGAAACCGTGGAGAACACACGGTTGGTAGAAGGATTGCAAAGTGCGGTGGATAGTTTTTCTAGTGAACTTACCGAGACCGAAATTCTGTTGTTCGGTGGGCCTGTGATTGCTGTGGGGAATGCTTCACGTATTAAGAAGGATACCAGCTTGGTTTCGTGGCTGGCTGGTGGTCTTATTCTCTTGTTGCTGATTGGCTATTTCCGAAAGATTACCATTCCGATTCTGTTTTTCATTCCAGCCGTTTTCGGACTGACATTCGCTTTGGCAATCATCTCGCTGACCCAGGGATCCATCTCGGCTATTTCGGTTGCAGTTGGTACAATCGTGCTTGGAATTGCCATCGATTATAGCTTCCATTTCTTTAATCATTACCGCGAAACAGGTTCAATCGAGGAAACACTGAAAGAGATCAGTTCCCCAATGTTGTTGGGTTGCGCCACCACCGTTGCGGCTTTCTTCAGCCTCAATTTTCTTCATTCTGATGTGTTGGCCGACTTCGGAACCTTTGCAGGATTGAGCTTGATGGGAACAGCATTTTTCGCTTTGCTTGCTTTGCCGCACATTGCCAGTTGGGCAAAGTTCAAACCAATGGCGGATTCAAAACCATCTGAACCACTGAAATTCAAGTGGAAAGCTTTGATGTTTTTAAGTTTGATTGCTGCAACAATTTTCCTCTGGAATCATGCTGGAAATGTTGAGTTTGAAGACGACCTTAACAAGATTAATTACTTCCCTGAGCATTTGCAGCACGCACAGGATGTGATTGTTGGAAATAGCGACCGTGAAAGTTTGTTCGTGCTTTCGGCTGATGAAAAATTGAGCGAGGCTGTTGCAAAAAGTGCTGGTTTGCAAGAAGCACTCACGGACAGTTCTATTCATTCAACCGTGCTTACGGATGTTGTTCAATCTCCAGCGCAAATCGCTGAAAGCGTAACCGCTTGGAACGGATACATAGCTGAACTAGATGAGGAAATTGAACTCAATCTGTCAGTAAAAGGAACTGAACTTGGTTTTCAACCACAATTCTTCAACGCTTATCAGTATGTGTTCAAACACTTCGAAGTAGCGGACGAGCAATTCTATCAGGATTTCCTACTGAATGACCCAATCTACAGCGAGTTCGTTTTCTTGGGTGATGATGGTTACAACGTGGTTTCTACGGTCAATTTACCGAAAGCCAATCGAGAAGATTTCACATCGAAAGTCAATCAAATTCCTGATTTGGAAAGCGTTGCGCGCAGTTCACTTGCTCATGACTTGGTGAGCACCGTGAGCGATGACCTGAACTTCATCCTCATCCTTTCATCACTGTTGGTATTCGTAGTCCTTTTACTCACCTACGGACGACTGGAATTGGCCATTGTCACCTTCCTACCAATGGCTGTGAGTTGGGTTTGGATTCTGGGCATTTGCGGTCTCTTCGACATCAAATTTAACATGATAAATGTGGTAGTTACCACCTTCATTTTCGGGTTGGGAGACGATTATTCCATCTTCATTTCAGACGGAATATTGAGCAGATACAAGTACGGAATCGACAAGGTTAAATCGTTCAGAAGTTCAATCATCCTAAGTGCCATAACCACAATTATTGGAACGGGCGTCCTCATTTTTGCAAAGCATCCTGCCTTGAATTCTATTGCGTTGCTGTCCGTAACAGGTATGGTTTGTGTGCTCATTGCCTCGCTCACACTTCAACCTCTTTTATATGATATTCTGATTGATAGTCGAAGAAAACGTGGCTTTTCTCCGCTTGAACTACGCGACCTTCTGCGTGCTGCATTAGCCTTCGGTTGGTTCCTCATCGGTTGCATTATTCTTTCTTCCATTCTCATCATTCTTATTCCGTTGCCACTTTCAAAACGAAGCAAGCAGCGCATCATGATGTCGTTAATTAGCGTACTCATCAAAACAGATGTGGACATTATGACCCACGCCAAACAACGGTGGATTAACAAGGATAAACTCGACAAACCAGCTATTCTCATAGCCAACCATGCCTCGTTTGTGGATCTGATGTTGATGATTGGCAGCAGCAATAAGTTGCTGTTGGTTACCAACGATTGGGTTTGGAATTCACCGCTGTTCGGGTTCTTTATTCGTTATGTGGAGTACATCCACGCCAAGGACGAAACTTCGTGGGATTTGGTGAAAATTCAACAAAAAGTAGATGAGGGTTATTCCATTCTCATTTTCCCTGAAGGAACGCGCAGCTTGGATGGACGCATTGGACGTTTTAAGAAAGGTGCGTTTTACTTGGCGGAGCAGTTAAAACTCGACATTCAACCAGTTATATTACATGGTATTCATCACGCTTTGCGAAAGGGCGATTTCTCCGTTCAGAAAAGCCTGATGACCATCAAATACTTGCCAAGAATTACTGCGAATAATGCTTCTTTCGGAATGGGATACCGTGAACGAACCAAGGGAATTTCCAAGTACTTCAAAGCAGAATTCCTGAAGGTGCGACTGGAAGTAGAAACGGCAGATTTCTTTGCAGATAAGGTGCAGCGTTTGTATTCTTACAAAGGCCCAATCCTCGAATGGTACGTGCGTATTAAAATGTTGCTAGAGAAGAATTTTACCGAAATAGTTGAACGCGTGCCGCGAGAGGGAAAAATTTATGATTTGGGTTGTGGCTACGGCTACCTTTCTCATCTACTTGCCATGCAATCGTTTGACAGAAACGTGATTGGATTGGATTATGACGATGAGAAAATTCAGGTGGCGGTAAACAGTCATTATTTAGCTGGAAACTTGGAGTTCGCGCAAGCCAACCTATGCCCCCCCACCCCCCAAAGGGGGGATCACGCCTCCGAGCCAACTAAGTGGGTTTATCCGTTTGACCATGAAGATGGCGTGGATTGTTTCATCATTAAAGATGTGCTGCACTACTTCCCTGCTGTGGAGCAAGAAGCCTTGCTAAAACGCTGTGGCGAGAAGCTGAATGCTGGTGGCACCATCATCATCCGTGATGGTATTGAAGACGAAAAGCAAAAGCATGGCATCACCAAAATGACCGAGGTTTTCAGTACCAAAGTTTTTGGCTTTAATAAGGTTGAACACAAACTGGAATTCCTACCTGAAGAACGCGTGATTTCCTTCGCTCAGGAGTTTAATTTGAGCGTGGAACGGCTGGAGAATAAGGCGAGTTCGAATGTGACGTTTGTTTTGAGGCGGTAAAGTCGAATACACACTGAACTCAGTAAATACCGTCATGCTGTCCGCCTCAGGCGGATTAAGCATCCGTTGCACTTGAACAAACAGACCCTGAACTAAATTCAGTGTGACGCACTCTGAGAGGTTTCAGCAACCCGCTGCGGTCATGCTGAACTTGTTTCAGCATCTATTTTGCTCCTAACTTTGAACCAAATGATCAAAGGATACATCTACATCATCAGCAACTATAAGCGAAATGTGCTGTACATCGGTGTAACTGGCAATCTTGAACAGAGAATACTAAGACATAAGGTTGGAGAAGGTTCAGATTGGGCCAAGAAATACAACTGCAAACACCTATTGTATTTTGAGGATTTTCCAAATATGACACAGGCCATTTCACGGGAA
>JBDNJH010000270.1:0-4126 GCA_041687875.1 Flavobacteriales bacterium
TCATTGATAGACAAACTCATACCTGTTCTTCCCATACAACGAAGATACATGGAAATTACATTCATTAGTATGCCTATTTTAAAATCTTTACACTAGCGGGCTGTTGGAGCAGACGAATCACCAAGGAACATCGTTTGGTTTATAAAGTGACAGATAAGAGTATCGTGGTTGTGGCCTGTAAATACCATTACTGAATTTTCCTGCGATTCGATTCCTTTAGAAAAAACGATCTTCTTGGTTTGATCAGAATAGATCTACTCGAAAAGGATTCATCAAGCAGCTTTAGGGCTGAAATACAAACGCAACAGATCAGCTTTTGGAACAGCAGAAAACCCGATTGTTTCGCCACGGACATCAACAAATTCAACCTCTAAGAATTCGGCATTCCATTCTCCTACAATTACACCCACCTGCCCCACAACGAATGTTCCTACTGGATTCAGCAGCACCACGTTTTTATTAATTTTCAATTCGGTAGTTTTCATCTTAAATCGGATAACACGAAGTTAAAAAGGTATTTGAATTCCTGCACGAATCATCCTCGCTGTACGGACAAGTGCATGTTTTCCGTTCTTTTTCATGGGACAGTCGACATAAAATCTTCTTCCGAACGGACTGCCATCCACTTCAACCGCCTTTGTCCTACCAATCTCCAACAGTATTTGAGTTCTGAGCCAACTGGCATCCGATTTATCGATACCAAGTGCTTTTCGAAACGCAGCGGCCATGTGCATTCCTATCAAATGGTCATTGTCCAACGCATAATCAGTCAACTTTTTAATGTCGAATACTGCCAAATTATGATTTGGAAGTAGTTCCATTTCTTAAACAGTTCTGCGGTTATAAACCTTCAACCCTTCCTCAATAATCTTAATCGAGCGTTTCAAATCTTCTTCTTTCAAAACGTAGGCAATTCGTACTTGTTTTTCGCCAAAGGCACGCGTTGAATAGAAGCCGCTTCCAGGTGCCATCATCACAGTTTCACCTTCGTAGTTGAATTCTTCCAACATCCATTGGCAAAAATCATCGCCACTTTCTACTGGTAGTTGTGCCATTGCGTAGAATGCGCCCGAAGGTTTCGGACACATAACGCCTTCAATGGCATTCAACCCATCAACGAGTGTATTTCGTCTTTGTACATATTCTGCTTTTACTCGCTCAAAATACTCCTGTGGCGTGTTCAAGGCGGCTTCGCCAGCAATCTGTCCCAATGTTGGTGGGCTCAATCGCGCTTGCGCAAACTTGAGGGCGTTTGTCATCAATCCTTTATTCCTTGTAACCAATGCTCCTACCCTCGCACCGCACATACTATAACGCTTGCTCACGCTATCAATCATGACGACATTATTTTCGATTCCTTTCAAATTCATGCACGAAAATGGAATGGCGCTGTCGTAACAAAACTCTCGGTAAACCTCGTCAGCAAATAGAAACAAATCGTATTTCTTAACCAATTTGGCCAATGCTTCCAAGCTTTCTTTTCCATATAAGGTTCCGGTAGGATTTCCAGGATTACAGATAAGAATGGCACGCGTGTTCTCGGTAATTCTGCGTTCAAATTCAGAAATTGGTGGCAATGCAAAACCATCTTCCAACTTGGCGGTGATTGGCTTTACGTTCAATCCTGCCATGGTTGCAAAACCGTTGTAATTAGCATAGAACGGCTCAGGAATAATTATCTCATCACCCGGATCCATACAGGTCATGAATCCAAAAATCAATGCTTCAGAACCTCCGGTTGTGACCATGATATCGGAATCTTCAACATCAACACCAACGCTTTTGTAATACGTGGCAAGACCCGCTCGATAACTAGGATAACCTTCAGAATTACTGTATTCGATTACCTTCCTATCCAAATTCTTGATAGCATTCAGAGCCACTTCTGGCGTTTCAATGTCGGGTTGGCCGATGTTCAAATGATACACTTTGATTCCTCTTGCCTTGGCCGCAGTTGCATACGGCACCAACTTGCGAATAGGCGATTCGGGCATCTGCAGCCCCTTCAACGATAATCTTGGCATTCCTAAATTTTGAGCATAAAAAAAGTCCCGACAAGTATCGGGACTTTTCATTCAAGAAAAACGTCTTTCTTATTCAGAAACTGGAGTTGCTCCTTCAATTGTTTCCATTTCTGGAGAACCACTTTCAGTTGCAACTGCGTTAACCGTTCCTTTAATTTTCAAAAGAGCTGTGCTGTTATCAACAGAGTTTGAAGTAATAGTTACAGACTTGCTGATTGGACCAACACGCTTTGTATCGTACTTCACTTTAATTGAAGACTTTGCGCCTGGAGCAATCGGCTCTTTTGGCCACTCAGGAACAGTACATCCGCAAGACCCCTTTGCTTTAGAAATAATCAACGGCTCGGTACCAGTATTGGTAAAAACGAACTCAGTTGCTCCATTTCCACCTTGATCCATTGTTCCATAATCGTGCTCAATTCTTTGGAATTCAATTTGTGGTCCAGCTACTTGAGCAGAAACATAAGCGAATGACCCTACGACCATTGCCATTAACAGCATTACTTTTTTCATGATATTTATTTAGGTTAAAAAATTAATTGCGTTCCGACACTCTCAAAACTCGTTCCGAAGGTAGATATAGCTTCCAAAATAGCCTGTTAACGAAATGTTAAAGGCAAATTTTAAGTTCAGAATAACATGTTTCGCTTGAATGATTTCGAGTCTTCAATACCAATTGACGGTTAACTTTGAGGCATGCCAGCAAATAAATACGCCCTTCTCCGCTACCGCATTATTGACGATTGTCTGACCAACAAAGGCCGGAAATTTCCGACCAAGGAAGATTTGAAGTATGCTTGTGAGCAGGCACTCTATGGCAGTTCGAACGAGCGTATTTCCATCTCCACCATTGAAAAGGATATGTGGGCAATGAAGAACGAGGGTGAGTTGGGGTATTATGCGCCCATCGCTTATTCCAAGTTGGAGAAAGGATATTATTACGAGAATCCAGAATACACGATTAAGGAGATTTCGCTGAGCGAAGAAGATAAAGAAGCCATACGTTTTGCGGCAAACACACTTTTTCAGTTCAAAGACCTCGCAATCTTCGATCAGTTCGGTTCGGCCATTCAAAAGATCATGGATCGATTGAGTATTTCGCCTGAGATACAGGATGATGCAATAGAACGTTTCGTTCAGTTTGAGAACACGCCCATGGCAAAAGGAACCGATTTGCTACCCATTCTTTTACAAGCGATAAAAGAGACACGCGAAGTGCGTTTTCGCTACACGTCTTTTGCAGATGAGCATGAAACAGAACGTCAACTTCATCCTTATCTATTAAAGGAATACCGCAACCGTTGGTATATCATTGGAAAGGACGTGGATGGTGGCAAAGTGAAAACATTTGGGCTTGACCGTATCTCTGATCTTTCTATCCGTGAGAATTACTTCACGGTTGATAAAAGTTTCGACCCAGAAGTGCTGTTCAAATACAGTTTCGGAATCACGGCAGGTGGAAAACCTGAGAAGGTTGTTCTAAAATTCGCTCCGCAGGAAGGGCGTTATGTGAAAGCGCAACCGCTGCATCCAACACAAAAAATCATCAAGGATAATGATGATGGGTTGACAGTAGAATTGAAGGTAATCCCTAGCTATGAGTTGAAAGCAACTATTCGGTCGTTTGGCAAATTTGTTGCTGTAATTGAACCCAATGGATTATTAGACTGACCAATGAAAAGTCGACTACCACTCTTCTTTTTTGCGATTACATTTCTCGCTTCCTGCGAGAAAGAACCAATCATTCTTACAACTACCGTCACCACCTTCCGAGAAAGCGGTTTGGCAACTGATTGGGATCGTTCGGGAAGTAATCGGATTGCATATTCCTCAAAAGGAAGCGATGGTTATTATGATATTTATTTTGCCATGCCTGATGGTTCTAATGATACTTGCTTGACCTGCAATCATCCCAACTTACCCAATCGCCATGTTGGTTCAGCATCGTGGCATCCTTCGGGAGATTGGTTGATGATTGAAGTTGAAAAACTGAACCATCCTGGTTCGAGTACTGATGCGCTTCCTGGTTTTGGGGCTTACACCGATGTGTATCTCATCAGTAGCGATAGGCAGACCACACACAAGATTATTGACACACCGAA
>JBDNJH010000271.1:0-2931 GCA_041687875.1 Flavobacteriales bacterium
CTCTAAAACCGCCCTAAAACTTATAGAAAGTAGGCTATCAAAATCTAAAATAATAATTTCTCAAGATATACCCCATAGCCACTTTTCTTAAGTGGTTCGGCAAGTTGGATGAGTTGTTCTTTATTGATGAATCCCATGCGATAGGCTACCTCTTCGATGCAGCCAATCTTTAAGCCTTGGCGCTCTTCAATCACATGCACAAATTGTCCGGCTTGCATCAGCGAAGCATGCGTGCCCGTATCCAACCAAGCGGTTCCACGGTTCATGATGCCTACTTGCAATTTTCCTTGGCGTAAATATTCTTTATTTACGTCTGTGATTTCATATTCACCACGAGAGGATGGTTCCAAATCCTTGGCGATTTGCACCACACTATTATCATAGAAATAGAGTCCTGGAACTGCATAGGAAGATTTCGGTTCATCTGGTTTCTCTTCGATGCTCAATACCCTTCCATTCTCATCAAAATCAACCACTCCATAACGCTCTGGATCACTCACATGATACGCAAACACAACGCCACCTTCCGTGTCGGTTTTAGCTTGCAGCAGTTTCGCCAAGCCCGAGCCATAGAAAATATTATCGCCCAAAATCAAGGCAACCTTATCGTTCCCAATGAACTTCTCGCCTATCACAAAGGCCTGAGCTAGTCCGTTCGGCACCGCTTGCTCCTCATAGATAAACGCACAGCCCAAATTCTTTCCATCCCCCAATAGCCTCTTAAAATGAGGCAAATCATGCGGGGTTGAAATAATCAATATCTCTCTGATCCCAGCCATCATCAAAACAGACAAAGGATAATAGATCATGGGTTTATCATAAACCGGCATGAGTTGCTTGCTCATTGCGAGAGTGAGTGGATGAAGACGGGTTCCTGAGCCGCCAGCGAGGATGATGCCCTTCATGGATGCGTTATTTATCGTGTTTAGTTATGTAATCAAGTTTCTTTGGTTCCACTGGTGGGGAGAGGAGGCCTCATATGTTTCTCGGGCAAGATAATCACAGGCCAATGTATAATCAAGCCATGTTTGTGTTTCGGTCGATTCTCCCTCAGCATCCGATAACTTGGCAACAGATGATTTCGGATATCTGTGCTTTCTCCAAGCCTCGGCAAGATTGCCACCTTAAAAAAAGAGACCCTCCCTACCAATGGCAGAGAGGGTCTCCTTAAAAAGTAAGTTAACTTACTTCACAATCATTTTATTTCCTACACTATAGGTACCGGTTGAAAGGGTATACGTATACACACCAGAGCTCAATCCGCTAGCATCAATGCTGATATTGCTGTTTCCAGCACTGAATGTTCCCAAGTTTTGGCTGATAACGGTTTGTCCTAAAAGATTACTTACCGTTAGGGTTACGTTCGTTATTTCAGTCAAATAAACCGTAACGCTCGTTTCATTGCTGAATGGGTTCGGATAGTTTTGAGAAACGCGGAAGATTTCTGAGTTTTCACGAACTATACGCTCCAAGCCTACGCCAGGACCTTGTCCAATTTCATTATTGATAATTTTGCTTACTGGCACTGCAGCATACATGATTTTATTGTTTACTACTGGTTGATTGTTTCCACCTGTTGCATTGTTTTGCAAGTTGGTTCCAGGAGTTTCGTCTTGCTGCCATTGTATATGAACAAAGTCATCTACACGACGAGCCATTGCCGGAAAAGCGTCTTCCAGCAATTGAACCTGACTGATATTTTGTGGGTCTGACCAGTTTGCACCGCCATCTACAGAGTAAACCAAATATACGTCGCGGTAATTTACGTTATCAATGCTTACATCATTTTCACGCGGGGCAGAATAGGTCACAAAGATTCTTCCTTGGGCGTCAATACCTGCTGAAGGCATATTTACCAATCCTGTATTTCCTGTGCGAGCTACGTTTCCAAGACCTGAAGGCAATTGCCCGCTTTGAAGTGAGTTCCAAGTTCCTGGCTCAATGTCTAATGTTTGGTTTGCATTCTCATCCACAACTCCGGCAATACCTTGGGTAAGGCCAGTTGCCTCGCTCCAGCTAGCCAATAATGCTGTAGCTGGGAAGAAACTGTATGCTCCGTCTGTACTATCGTCATCAAGGATACGAGATACGCCCCAAAAAACGTGGCAATCTCCATTATTATCAATCAATACATCCACCGATCCATCATTACACTGAGGGGTATCTAAGGCCAATGTATTTCCAGAGAAAGGCGCATAAGCGAAAGAATCAACAATGATTCGGGTGAAAGTTTCACCATCATCGGTCGATTTCCAAAGAATCACATCATCACCTAATCCACCAGAAACAATCGCCACCGTATTTCCATTCACGTCGATGGCGTAATTATCACCACCTCCGCCAACAATACGGGTTGAGTCATATCCTGGAAGCATGGTATTTGCTTTGTCCCAAGTAGTACCTCCATCTTTCGAGCGGCTATACATCATTGGACCTCTTACCCCATTACGCGAAATCACACGAGGATCGCCTGGAGCAGAAGAATCAGAGAAATTACAGATCAAATGGATGCTATTTCCATTGTTTGCAGCACGGTTCCAAATTGGGCGTTGACCGCCAGGGTATCGCAAAATAGCAGGACCAGTCGTCCAGTTTTCGCTTCCTTTGGAATCGTTTTTCGACACGCGAAATCCGCCATCAGTCGCGTCATGAGCGATTATCCATTCTTGTCCGTTTGGAAAAATTCCTAAACTCGGCCAACCTGAACGGAAATTGTCAACTCGGTTTCCATTTCCTTCGCCATTGCGAATGAAAGAAGTCCCATTATTGTAATTGTAACCCGCACCACGTTGCGCAAATCCACTATTCCCTTCTGGATCAGTTGTCCAGGTTATAGAAACAGTTCCGTCATTATGCAAATAAATACGGCGACCGATTGATGCATTGGTTTGCAAATCATAATAGGTTTCTCCAACTTGGATAAAAGTTACC
>JBDNJH010000272.1:0-5264 GCA_041687875.1 Flavobacteriales bacterium
CCCAAATTTGTAATGACCGATGCCGTTAACCATGAAAAGCCCAAGCGGAAAACCGGAATTGGTAATCTCGTTTCCAACCACATTCATAGAATCGGTTGTGGTACTGTTGTCTGAGAAAAAGCCATAAAGTTCTGCCCGATTACGAAAAAAGGTATTGAAAGGGCCATTCTTTCCATGCGAGGCATCGACCACAATGTTTTGAATTGTGTTCCCTTCAAACAGATTCATGTACGTGTAGTTTCCGTGAAGCACGGCATCGCCCGCTGAGTTTGCAGGCAGGCTGGTTCCAGACCAAAAGGGGTCGTAAGAATAATTGTAGCCGAATACATTGCCGTTTGCCCCGCTCTGAATGAGCATGGCGTGGCGCAGGTAGTTAAAAACGTTATTCTGCATAAGACAGAAACTGGTAGCGGACTGGGTTACCATGCCATATCCTTGTCCGCCACCGCCATAGGCGAATGCGTGATGAAGATAGCAACCTTCCACCTGTATGTGTGCGGAATTGCTGATGCCAATGTGGGCAAAGTTGCAGTTTTCCATTTCCACATTTCGAATCACGCAGTTGAAGGCGTAATTAATGTTGATGTTGTCGGTTTGATTTGCTGTGGCATCCTCTCTCATAATCTTCATACACTCAATTCCGGCAGCTTTTATTGGGTTCAATTTTTTGAGATACGGATTTCGAGAGAGCGGATAATGATGGTTGAGCGGGTCGGCAAGCGTGAGCACATTTCCGTCAATGGCAGCAATTTCCACCACCTGACCGAGCGTTTTGTAGGCCCAAGATGAGAACATGTAATCTTCATCAAATTGATAGAGATGGATAATATCGCCTGCTTCGAGTCCTGTGGCATCCGAAAGTTCAATCTCTAATGTTCCTTTAAAGGCATTTTGAGCAAACCCAAATTGGGTGGAGTTGATGGAACCGTTCATCAGAATCAAATCACCATTTCCACCTAAATTAAAGCGCAATTCTGTATCGGAAGATTCACCTTTTAAGAATATACTGTCGGGAATGGAAACACCAGAAGTGAACAGGTATTCTCCCTGCGGAAAATAGATTGTTCCAGCATCACCATTCAAACTAGCAACTGCTGCAGTGTAAGCGGAGTTGCTGCTATTTGTGCCTGTGTTGTCTGCACCAAAATCAGTAATGAGAACGTAATTGGATGGCGCTACAAGTTCTGTAGTCAACCCAGCGTTTTCCCAGGCGGTAACACGTTCTGGCGAGAACGTTTGCGCACCGCTTTCGATTGAAAAAAAGGGTAAAAGAATAATGAAAAATGTTAGACGAATGCGTTGAGTTGTCTTAGTTCTTACTTCTGTTCCCTCGTTTCCCATCCTTTGTCTCTTTAAAACCATTGCGTAAATAATTGACCAATTGCACCACCTGCTTTGGCGGTGAACAGGATCAATACGGCAATACAGTAAATAAGTTTGATTGAAGTTCCAACAAGGAAGCCGAGCAACGAACCGATACCGCTATTTAAGGCTTTAGTGAACGTTCCGCCAGCAATCATGTCGCCTACAATTGTCCCAATCAGCGGGCCCAGAATAATGCCAATCGGAGGGAAAAAAAATAGACCAACGACAATCCCAATCATGCCACCGATAACGCCTTGGCGCGATGAACCGAACTTTTTAGCGCTCAGAATCGGTATTATATAATCCAGTGCACTTACCACTGCCATCAGCGCACCAGTTACCACAAGTGTGGTCGTTCCCACTTCGTGTTCGGGGAGGAGGAAAAACAGGAACAAAGAGATCCAACTGAGCAGCGGGCCTGGAAGTGCTGGAATGATGCAACCTAGAATGCCCAATCCGTTAAGTAGCAATCCAATTACGAGAACTGCTACTTCGGGCATTTTAGTAGGCTTTTGGCATTATTAGGGCAAGAATCAGATATAAAAGAACTCCTGTTCCTAGTCCAAAAACGAGCAGGAGAAATCCGATGCGGATAACAGTTGGGTCTATGTCGAGGTAATCTCCTAATCCGGCACAAACACCTAGGATTTTACCTTCTTTTCTGGTTAGTTTTTTATCGCTCATGATGGTTGGTTTTGATTAACGCTGCAATATAGCACGATGGGTAAAAAGGTTGCCATCAGCATTTAAAAAGGTTATGAGATAGATGCCGTTTTCGAAATTGGCAAGGTCAACTCTTGTGGACTTTTCTTTTTTCTGTACCAACCGTGAGACGAGTAATTTTCCCTGTTTGTCAAACACGCGCAATGTGCCGCCATTATTGTTTTCAGGATATAGAATCTGCATATCACCAGAAGTTGGATTTGGAAAGGCGGCAAGTTCCTGAATTCGCCCTTCAGCGATTCCGACAGAGACAATAACTTCAACTGTTTCAGAAGTAATTTCATTGCCACACGGATCATAAACGATGCATCTAACAGTCCAGCTATTTACCCCAACCAAGTCACCAGGAATGGTAAGTTGGTCGCTATTCGCCCCCCAAAAAGTATAAGGGTTATAATTGAACCATTGGCCCGTTGCTTCATCTTGGAATTGCCATTGATACCCTGCCAAACCACTTGTTTCAATCGAGAGAATTACGGTGCTTTCTTCAACAACTGTGGTGTCTGTAGGCTGTTCAGTTATAGTAAGGGGCAATCCACTCAGAACAAATGCCACCGAATCAGCCTGACCCAAATTTCCAGTATTGTCATACGGAGTAACGCTGTAATAACCGGAGCAATTGATGGTTTGGTCAATAATCTCAAAGATTGGGGCTTCCACATCGCCCACCAACACGCCATTGTAATGAATCTGGTAGCCTTCAACGCCCATGTTATCGAAAGGCTCTTTCCAGCTCAAGGTATAATTTGCCGAATCAACATAATCTGCCACATTTAATCCTTCCAATGGTTTTGGGGCTTCGTTATCGGGGTTATGCAACACGAAAACGTGCATGCGGTCATTCAACATTCCGTTGGGCGTAAGCGTGACAGAATTGCCGTTGTAGGACACACTGAAATCCTGAGATTTGCCTTCAGGCGTAACACGATAACTCCCGTAACCCGTGAGCCACGAAGGAACATCAACCGTAACAGAATAATTTTGAGGATCTATATTGGTGGTAAAACCTGTAAGTTGGTTTCCACCGAAAGAAAGGCTGTTGTTGAGCGCAATGATCACTATTGCTTCTGGCCCAACCAATGCGTAAGTCAGCACATCTGAATTGCTCGAAGTTGATATAGCAGAAGGTTCTCCGTAGAGGCAGGCGTTTCTTATCTGTTTAAATTCTTTGAAAAGCGATTCTCCTTCTGCCCATAGGTCAGGAAAATCGTCCATTGTCTGTACTTGCGCCACAAAATATTCCATGCCTTTGGCACCTGCCGCAATGTGCGCCCAAAACTGATAATTGACGGCAGATGGTTCGGGCTGCACATCCCACGTGCTTGCCGCAAACTGCACCCAACTCCACATTCTACGTGGTTCGGTGTTTAGTTTTAGTTGATGCGAATAGGCGTATGCTTCCTCAATCTCACTCATTCTTCCAACAATGGGAATATTGGTAAGCGGAATCACATTCGGAGCGCTTGGCGCGGCATAGTGGTCCATGCTTACAATATCGGTGTACCATCCATAACGCTGATATTTTTTCTGCACCGCCAGGTTTACGTGCGTTGGCGTATCAAAATCTCTATCTCGGTAAGCTTTGGCTTTCAATAATTGTTCATCAATGGGTTTGCCATTCAGGTCGGGTTCGTCATCAACCGTCCAAGCCAACACGTTCGGATTCAGGCTTTGCGCCACTAATTCTGGTGCTGCGTTAGCCACATTAAACGGATTTCCGAAACTCGGTTCTCTAATAACCTGAATGTGATATTCGCTGTTCGCATCTTCAATGAACGGGTAATTGCTTGGCCCATGAAGCGTTTGCACACCCACTTTCCGCAACCGTTTCCTGCCAAATTCATTTTCAGAATTCATTCCGCTCGAATTCCAAGACCCAATAGGGAAATAAGGTGCCACTATTCTCACCGCACCAGAAACCCATTGGTCTGTATCGTACTTAATGCGAATGGCATAGGAAGCAAGGTCAGCTAGATTCAGATTTGCCTGAATGTTGATGATACGCGTTTCGTTGGGAGCGATAGTGCTGCTTCCATACAGTGTTGCTAGTTGCCCCGTTGATAGTAGCGGAATTTCCATTTCGTTGAAGTAAACGCTTTCGAGTTGAACGGCCGTTGCGCCATCGTTCCTAAGATAAAGCCACAGCGCATTTCGGTCAAAACTCGGAACGTAATTGGCAATTCTTAATGAAGGAGTTGCCAAATCGGTGAAATCGAAACTAGACGAATTACCATCGCTTGTAAACACCATAACTCGTGCATCCGATCCTTCGGAAAGCGGTGCATTTATCCCTTTAATCAACAGCGAAGAGATATTTCCGTTTGATGCCGCTATGTTCTCAGGCCAATTGTACCAGCCATCAAACACCTGATTTTCTCCGGCAAAATTCTGCACATGAACCGAATCAATACCTACATCTTGAGTTGATGGGTTTTGAAGGAAAAGATATAATTGTCCTCCCAAATCTGGAGAGCTTACATCTTCCAGTTGGCCGAATTCAGAATCCCACACCGCATCGTGGAAAGTGGAGCAGGGAAGGAGTTGAAGGGATTGGGGAAAAGCTACTTGGGAATAGAGTAAGATAGAAAGTGCGGAAAGGAAAAATATTTTCACGTTGACGAAGTTTGGGTTTCAATGATAATTGTAAAAGTATCAATTGTTTATAGTGCTAAGAATGCAATAACTCCATATTTTGGGACGAGAGACGGGTTGCGAGAGATAAAAATATCGCCTACTTCTTGTCTGTTTTTGCGGTAGTACTAACAGGTAGAGACGCGATTTATCGCGTCTCTCTATTCGTATGCGGTATTTATTTCCATCAGGGTTTTTCTATTGCTTCGCGATTTTGTGTTCAGACGCAATAAATCGTGTCTTTACGCTATGGGTTTACCGTGGCAAAATCAATTTTGTAAGGGTACGTGTTTGGAAAGGCTTGCCATCAGGTAAAAGGAATGTTGAATGCTGGGTAGGCACGCGTTACGCAAAAAGCTAAACGAGCGCTATGGGGTGGCAGGTCATTTCAGCTACAAGTTTATGACCAATCAGTATTACAACGCCAAGCGTTATCGAGGAGATAACGTTCCGGGAGCGCAAATTGTGTATGATGGATTAAAAGGTTGTTTTGAAGGACAGGGAGCTACGAATCCAACTCCTTCAACCACGCCTACCAGCCCACC
>JBDNJH010000273.1:0-5022 GCA_041687875.1 Flavobacteriales bacterium
GCTGGAGAATGTATTGATCTTGCTGGAACAGCAACTGTAATCAATGATCCGGGTGGCATTACCACGTTTTCAAATAATCAGACGGAAACTTTTGATGCCTCGGTATTTGCCGGAGGAAGCGTCAATGTAAACGTTCAGGATCTGAACATGAGTACGGTCAATCCCGGTTCGCTGTTGGAAGTTTGCATTTCAAATCTTGAATTTTCTGGTTTTGGTCTTCCTCCAGGTGGTGTTGAAACCCTTTCGATTACCCTGGTTTGTCCAGACGGAACACAAGTGGTATTGGTGCCCATCGGAGGAGCACCTGCTGGAACTGGAGGGTTTTTCCCACCTCCATCATTTTATCAGAATGCATGTTTCGCGCCAGTTGGAGGCTCAGCTCTTTTAGGTGCGAATCCAAATCCTATCACTGGAACATTCAATTCCAGTCAACCTTTTTCTGGGATGAATGGCTGTACAGCGAATGGGGTTTGGTCGATTGAAGTTGCAACAAACGCTTTCACTGGCAGCGGAACGTTTGATGGCTGGTCCATCACATTTGATGATGAAATTGACGAATACACACCAGATGTTCTGTGGTCTCCTACCACATACATGGCCGCTGGAGAAGAAACCACACTTACACCGAACGTGTGCCCAAATGCGGCAATTACCTACACTTTAACCGCTTCTGATGATGCAGGATGCGTTACCGTCTCCGATGCCGTTTCCATTACCATTGACGCAAACTGCTGCGACCCGCAGACCCCACCAATCCAAGGGCCAACACCATTGTGCGAGAACGCAACCGGCAATGTTTATTCGGTTACGAACACTCTGGGTTCTACTTATGCTTGGACAATGCCAGCCGGGGCAACGATAACCGCTGGTCAAGGAACGAACTCAATTACCGTAAGTTTTGGTACTACGGGCGGCCAAGTATCAGTTGTTGAAACAATAAATTGTGGCCCAGGCCCAGCAGAAAACTTTGCTGTGGTTGTGCAGCCTTGCGCGGGTTGCACCATAAATTCGCTTGATATGGTGATGACCGATTGCTACACGTCTGGCCAAGGCTTTTTGCAATACGATATTGAAGGAACCCTAACATTTACTAATCCGCCTACAACTGGACAATTAATCGTTGCCGATTGCAACCTGAATCAACAGATTTTCCTTCCACCATTCGTAAGTCCGTTCACGTTTACATACACTGGTCTTCCACAGGATGGTTTGGACTGTGATTTTGGAGCGGTTTTTAGCGATGACCAGAACTGCAATATCACCACAACCTTTACCGCCCCGCCAGCCATTACGTTTACATCTGCTGGCTGCGTAAGTGGAACGGGCGTTGTTGATGGAACAATTGAGTTTAATAATCCACCTGCCACGGGTACTATTGTGGTTAGCATTTTTGATGGCGTTGGAACACAGACAACCAATATTCAACCTCCTTTCAATAGCCCCGAAGCTTGGCAGGTAACGGGGCTTAATCCGGCTGCCGCTACGTATGCTATCACCTATTACTTTTCCGATTTTCCAACGTGCGAACAGACCCAAACCCTTCAATGTGGCTGCTCTGCCGAAGGCGGAACTACAACCGCATCAATTACGGGAGATGGCTCCATTGATTTTATCCTCTGCGATGGCGACCAACTGGATATTGTGAATAACGGAGATTATACCCTGCCTGACGATGAAGGCGTGCTTGGTGGTATTTACCAATATCAACCTGCTTATGTTTTCTTGGTTTATGGCTGTCCTCCAACTCTGGGTATTTTTCCTGGCGATGACCCATGTTTTGCAGGAATCATTCCCAACGATGGAAGTATGACAGACATCAACGATGCCAACTCAATTTTTTCACTCTTCCCTCTTGGAGTGTTGCCTAACAATCAACTTTATTTCGTTCCCATCACGCTTTATCATTACGACCCAATTACTCCGAATTATATCATCAATGCGAATTGTTGGGATCTTGGCGCAATTACGACCGTAAGCTATCTGCCACCGGTGCTAACTGTTGTTACCCCTGATTGTCAAACAAATACCGTTTCTGTAATGGTTGAAGGTGGACATCCCGAAGTGTTTGGAAGCAATTTCACAGCTTCAAACCTTCAGCCTGCAACTGCATCTTTCGCAAATGCGACCACTCCTAACCTAGGAAACATCGTTATTGAAAACCTACAGAATGGCGATAATTATTCCTTTGACATTACAGACCAGAACGGCTGCCCAACCACCATAACCGGAGGTCCATTTGTGGCACTTCCTATTGCTGCTGCTGGTTCAGATGCCCAAACCTGCATTCTGTCTTACAACCTTGAGGCAGTAGCAAGCTACGGTACAGGAACTTGGACTGGTGGCCCAGCAGGAACAATTTTTACTCCTAATGCCAACACGCCTGATGCAATTGTAACGGTTACAACAGCCGGAGCTTATACATTCACCTACACCGAGAACAATGGAAATGGCTGCGTGGCATCTGATGATGTAGAAATTACGTTTTCGTTGATGAGTATTCCTGCAGTTATTACAGACGCTGCGTGTGGCGCTGCAGACGGAGAAATAGTGGTAGCACCACAAGGTGGAGTTGACCCCTATACCTATGCTTGGACTTCGGGTGGAAATGGTGCGGTTGAACCAAATCTAGGCGCGGGCAATGTCACAGTAACAGTGACAGACGCTACAGGATGTAGCCTTGATTCAACATTCACGATAACACAACCAGTAACATTTAATACCGCTGTAAATACTGCAGATGAATCATGTTTTGCTGCCTGCAACGGAGAAATCACAATTCAGCCAGATGGAGCTGGACCCTACACTTATACGTGGGCTCCAAATGTTAGCAATACGAATACGGGTTCAAACCTATGTCAAGGAAACTATCAGATTCTAGTTTCTGATATTGATGGTTGTACGCTAGTCCTTAACGCCATGGTGGGTGGGCCAACCGAAGTCACAGCTGTGGTCAGTTCCGATGTGAACGAGGTATGTATCGGAGGCCAGGCCGCATTATCAACAAATGTTGTTGGCGGCACTCCTCCTTATTCTTATCTGTGGACGGCCACTCCTGCAGACCCTTCGTTGAATTCAAATATGGCCAATCCAACTGTATCGCCAACAGTAACAACTAGTTATTCGCTCGTGGCTACTGATGCATCTGGATGCCCATCTGCACCCAAGGTTATTGTTATTACCGTACTGCCTCCATTAACGCTTGTTGTTATTCGACCACTGTCTAGCCCTGACACCTCTATTTGTCCGTATGATTTTGCTACCATCAACCTGTTAGCAGGAGGTGGCGATGGAGATTATCAGATTTACCTGCTTCCAGATATTATCAATCCGATTACGCTACCATTAGACACACAACCCTTAGTAACCACCACGTTCGAGTTCATGGTAGTTGATGGTTGTACAACGCCACCTGCATTTGCTTCAAGCACAATAACGGTTCATCTCTTACCACTCATCATTATTGATGCAGAGCCAGATAGCGGTTGTCACCCACTTACTGTAAATTTCTCCAATCTAACCCAACCACCTTCTATAGCATGGTCATGGAATTTTGGAGATTCTGATTCTCAATCAAACACAGCAACTGTATCTGACCCATTGCACCTCTATTCTGGGCCAGGGCTTTATGACGTTTCCTTGACCATAACTACTGCCGAAGGTTGCATAACAGATACCGTCCTGACCAATTTCATCGAAGTATTTCCACTACCGAATGCAAACTTCAACCTCGACCCAGAAGTTGTAAACTTGTTAGACGCAACGGTAAATTTTACTGATCTATCTACCAGCAACGTAACACAATGGGATTGGAATTTTGGAGATGGACAAAGTTCCACCATTCAGAATCCAACGCATGTATATGCAGATACAGGAACATATACCATTAATCTACAGGTAACAACAATTCATGGTTGTACCGATGAGGTTTCCAGACAACTTATCGTAGAGCCGGACTTCATGTTTTATGTGCCAAACGCATTTACTCCAAATGACAACGGCCGGAACGATGGATTTAGAGGCTACGGTGAAGGTGTAGATTGGGAAACGTATGAAATGTCCATTTTTGACCGTTGGGGTGAGCTCATTTACTACACGGAAAATATTGAAGAACCATGGGATGGTACTTACAAGGGGTCTCCGGTAGAATTGGCAGTTTATGTTTGGAAAATCAAGCTGTTAGATATCAAAGGAAACGAGCATAAATATTTCGGTCATGTCACACTTTTACGATAAATCCAACGCTGATTCGATACGGTTTCAACCAAATCAAAAAACCAATTAACAACAACTTTGTATGTCGCGTGAAATTTCAACATTTATGTACATTTGAACCTTCTTAAAAAAACCACGATTAATGAGAATAAATTTTCAACTCCTGATTTCTTGTATGGCCATGCTTGCCCTTTCGACTTCAAGCATCCTTGCTCAAGATAACGTTGGTGTAGGCACAACAACGCCACATCCAAATTCGATTCTGGATGTCTCTTCAACGGACAAAGGAATGCTTATTCCAAGAGTGAATACCCTTCAACGATTGGCCATAGCAAACCCTCCAGCAACCACACTTCCGAATGATGCGGATGGACTTCTTGTTTACGATACAGATCTGGAGCAGATTTGCTATTGGAACGATGACCTGATAAACTGGACATGTATGGGTCTTGCTGGACCAACTGGACCTGCCGGACCTACTGGACCAAGTGGCTCTGCTGGAGGCGTAGGACCTGCCGGACCTGCTGGATCAATCGGGCCTGCAGGTAGTGTTGGCCCTGCTGGGCCAACTGGTGCTGCGGGCAGTGCGGGACCCGCTGGTAGCAATGGCCCACAAGGACCTATTGGCCCTGCCGGACCCGCTGGTAGTGCTGGAGCAACTGGTGTTGCCGGACCTGCTGGAGCAACTGGTGCTGCCGGACCTGCTGGAGCGACTGGTGCTGCCGGATCTGCTGGAGCGACTGGTACTGCCGGAGCAACCGGTGCTGCTGGACCCGCAGGACCTACTGGACCTGCTGCCGCTAACAATAC
>JBDNJH010000047.1:0-4654 GCA_041687875.1 Flavobacteriales bacterium
ATTTGAATTAATACTGATTTGGCCGCTTCGTTCGGTTTGTTTCTCGCAAAGGCGCAAAGATTTTACGGATGCTTCTTGATGGAACGCGGATGGCGCTGATGAAACGGATGAACCCAGAGCGCACCGACCAAAGGAGAAAGTACATTTGTCTTATATTTTTCAGCCATGACAGACATCCGCTCTCAATTTCTTCTCAATCCAGACATTATCCATCTCAATCATGGTTCGTATGGTGCCTGTCCTAAACCCATTTTTGAAGATTACCAGCAATGGCAACTCCAACTGGAAACGAACACCGTAGCGTTCTTTGCGCGAAGAGGCCCTGAGCTTCTTTTCAACTCCAGAAAAGTACTAGGCGAGTTTATTGGCTGTGACGCAGATGATGTGGTCTATACCATGAATCCAAGCTACGCGATGAACATCATCATCAAAAGTTTTCCTCTTCAAAGTGGAGATGAGATTCTGACTACTGATTTGGAGTATGGCGCCATGGACAAAACGTGGAATTACTACTGCAAAAAGGCAGACGCAAAATATGTACAATCAAAAATTACACTTCCAGTTTCGAGCAAAGAAGAAGTGGTTGAGGAATTCTTCAAAGGACTGACACCGAAAACAACAGCGGTTTTTATCAGTCATATTACCAGCTCAACCGCGCTCATTCTTCCAGTAAAAGAAATCTGCGCCAAGGCAAAGGAACTTGGATTGATAACCATTGTAGATGGTGCACATGTGCCTGGACAACTGCCGTTGGATCTTTCCACTCTTCAAGCTGACATTTACACAGGTGCTTGCCACAAATGGCTGATGACTCCGAAGGGAAGCTCGTTCCTCTACATAAAACGTGAATTGCAATCGTTGTTCGACCCGTTGGTAATCAGTTGGGGATATGAGAGCGAATGTCCTTCCAACTCGCAGTTTATAGATTACCACCAATTGCAAGGAACGCGCGACTTTGCTGCTTTTCTCACCATTCCCAAAGCATTGGAATTCAGAAAGACGTTTGATTGGGACACCGTTTCGGCCAACGCCCGGAAAATCTCACAAAACAACTACCAACGATTTGCCGAAGCAGCAAACGGCAAGATGCTCTGCCCTATTTCGGATGATTTTCTTGCTCAGATGTGCAGCCTAGAGATCAACTGCCCCGATACAATCAAACTCGGCTCCCTGCTTTACGACAAGTATAAGATTGAGATTCCGGTTTTCATGCACGGCAGTAAAGCATACATCCGATACAGCGTTCAGGGCTATAGCACGCAGACAGAATTAAACAGGTTGTTTGAAGCACTTCGTGAAATTAGAATAGCCACGGATTTACTTGAACAAACCATTTCCACCTGATATACGACAAAAAAAGACCCCATCCTCCGCCTAAGGCAGAGAACAGAGTCATTATGGTGAAAAGGCTGCCTCTCATCTCAGCCGTATATACATCACCTATCCTTTATGCACCTTATTTCTGATACGACTTAGCGTTTCTGGCGTGATTCCAAGCATGGAAGCGATGTAACGCAACGGCACATTCTTCAAAATCTTGGCATCCGTTTCCAGCATTTTTCTGTAGCGGTCTTCAGGACTCAGGCTCAAATAGTCAACCACTCTGCCTTCCATATAACCGTAAACCTGTTCTGTAATCAATCTTCCAAGACGCTCCCATTTCGGAAAACGGTTGTAGAGCTCCTGCATGCTTTCGCTGCTCATTATCAGTAATTCGCAATCGCAAATAGCTTGTATGTACGACATAGAAGGACGTTGCAAGGTGAAACTGGTGTGAGCCGTAACGATATTGTGTTTTGCCAACACCATAGTAGTCACTTCTTGCTCATTTATCTCATAATAGGTCCGAATGTATCCTTTGGTGAGGAAGCCGATATTTTTGCAAATGATGCCCTCATCAATGAAATATTCTCCAGCGGGAATGCTCATTGGCTTGAAGTGAGACATGATTACTTCCATCTCATCATCTGTAAAGTCGATGATGCCTTGAATGTAACTCTGTAAGGCAAATGAGCCTTCTATTCTTTCGAGTACTTGCTCCATGTTTTTGAACTTAGAAATTGATATAAGTCAAATGTAAAAGAGAGATAAGTACGACCATCTGAAAGTAGGTTCGGATGGTTTATCTGCACCGATTTTGAGCCAGTTCGGACGTGGCTGAACACAAAAAAAGCGGCCCATGAGCCGCTCTGAATACTGGAAGAATAAAACGATTTAGCCGTTTCTTATCAGGCTGATTGTTGCAAAGGTCTGAACCACCTCCACCATTACAACCTCTCCATGTTGATACGTGTATTGCTCCTTACTGCCATTTGGCAATTTAACCTCATACTTATGGTCTCCAATCTTTTCAAGCTTCAATTCCTTACCATACTGCTCATAAAAAAGACCATCTCTACTCACTGGTTCTTCAAAAAACACACATGCAGAACTATACGTAACCAGTTGTCGTCCAATCTCAACGGTACTTTCACCATCATTCTTCAAATATTGATTGCCATCCCAATATAACTCTGAGCTTGACTCTAGTTTTTCGTTTACCCATGTTTTTAGGTCTGAAGAAATCAACTTGTTATCATCAAAAAGACTGAGCATGACAAACTTGTGCTCGGCTTTTCTGATGAGACCTGTTGCTGAGGTATTTTCCACTCTAAAGGTGGAAGCTTCATCTATATCGGTGCGACTAACCAAATAAGTTCCGATGTGTTTGCCATCAAGCAAAACATCATAATTGTAAATTTCAAATGTTGTTACAGAACCGAAAGACAAGAGCATCGGAACAATAGGAACAAAAAGGAACAGTAGCTTTTTCATAACGCACAACTTTGCATCGTTTTACACGATTTAAAGTAGTGCGTTCAGTTGTTTATCGAAAAGGTGTTACCGTTAGTTCAATTATCGCCAAAAAACATGCGACTAGATCCATTGGCATCAAATTGAAATGCCTTTTCGCTTTCGGTACGGTCGAGTTTACTGCCAATGGCCAAACTCCACAAAACCAATTCCATTGCAAATCGCTTTTCGCCATCGTTTAGGTTCTTGGCATATTCATTAACAACGGCCAACAACGGTTTCAAGGTCATCAGGTTTGCATTGAATTCGGCATCAGTATCCGTGTAATTCAGTTCAACCATGTCGTTGCTATCAAACCACTCAATGATGTCAGTATAAGGTGTTTTCACGCCTGCTTTCTCCAAATTAGGAATGCGGGGAAACAACTTTTCGAACTGTGTGGTCACGGCTGCATCTATCAGAAGCTTCGCAACTTCGGTAGCTCCCTCCTGCTCGCCTTCATAAACCAACTCTATCTTGCCCGTAATGGACGGGATGATGGACATGAAATCGACCAAGCGGATGGTTGTTTTTTCCTCTCCCGATTCAATGAGTCGAAGATTGGCTGCCGCCATCAGATTTTCCATGGCGCTGATGGTAAGACGTGCGCTTACTCCGCTTTTGGAATCAACATATTCGCTTTCGCGTGCTTCGAATGAAACTTGTTCCAAGAGGTCTTTTGCCATTTCAGGAACAGTAATTCGGGTTCTGTCATCATCCGAAACCTTCGCTTCCTGTTCGGTAATCTTCCGCGCCAACTCAATCGTGTTCGGATAATGCGTGAATATCTGTGAACCAATACGGTCTTTGAGTGGCGTTACAATGCTTCCGCGATTGGTGTAATCTTCTGGATTGGCGGTAAAGATGAATTGGATATCCAACGGCATGCGTAATTGAAAACCACGTATTTGAATATCGCCCTCTTGAAGGATATTGAAAAGCGAAACTTGAATCCGTGCCTGAAGGTCAGGTAATTCATTCAGCACGAAAATGCTGCGATTGGCTCTTGGAATCATGCCGTAATGCAACACTCGTTCGTCTGAATAAGGCAGTTTTAACGTGGCGGCTTTTATAGGGTCGATGTCTCCAATTAGGTCAGAAACATTCACATCTGGCGTGGCCAATTTCTCGTAGAACCTGTCAGAACGATGTACCCACGTGATAGGCGTATCATCCCCTTTTTCTGCCAAAAGGTCTTTGGAATGTTTAGAAATGGGATTGAACGGACTGTCGTTGATTTCCGAACCTTTCACAATCGGCATGTATTCATCCAACAAGTCTACCATGCTGCGGGCAATCCTCGTTTTGGCCTGACCGCGTAAACCGAGCAGATTGATGTGATGTCCAGCTAAAATGGCCTTCTTCAATTGCGGTACAACTGTGTCGTCATATCCCCACAGCCCTGGAAAGACAGATTCTCCAGCCTTAATCTTGGCTATAAGATTTGCTTTCAGTTCCTGACTGATGGTTCGGTCTTCGTAACCAGACGCTTTCAACTCCTTGAAGGTGATTTCCTTCTTCATATTAGATTCTTTTAATTCTGTTTTTCTCGTAATCTTCAAATATCATTTCTCCCAGACCTTTCAATCCTGTAAGAAACGCTTTGCCATTGTTCTGTGCTGTAAAAAGCTCTACAAACCGCCTCAAATACGGGTCTTGTGCAATCATGAATGTGGTGATTGGAATCTTCAACTTGCGGCACTGTGCTGCTTTATTCAGGCATTGATCCACGATGCGGTCGTCCAATCCATTACTGTTCATGTAATACTCACCGTTCGGCAAACGCAAGCAACTCGGCTTGCCATCGGTAATCATGAATATC
>JBDNJH010000274.1:0-16317 GCA_041687875.1 Flavobacteriales bacterium
ACCAAATTACACTAAAGCGGGATGACCTAAAAAGGAAATCCCGCTTTTAAAATTGTTTTATCGGACAGTAGTGAATCCGTTTATAACTTGTCAACCGTTTGACCGCTCTCACTTCAGGTACAAGCTAGAATCTTTACTTTCGAAGCCTTTTCGGTCCTAGATAATTGGCCAACCCATTATGAACCGAGCCCTTCTTCCGCTCATATTGCTCCTGCTGACCGTCCCGGTCGGAAATGCGTTCTCGCAAGAAAACTGCTTTAATGGCGTGGATGATGATGGCGATGGCCTCATCGACCTAAACGATGATGAATGCATCTGTACGGGATTCGGTGGCTCCACGAATGCCTCATCGCTCATCCCGAACAGCTCTTTTGAAGACAGAAGTTGCTGTCCGAGCGGTTATTCAGCATTGAACTGTGCAGATACTTGGATTCAGGCTTCCGATCCCACTTCCGATTATTGGAACACTTGCGGAACAGCTGGAAGTGGTTTTGATGGAGGGGCAAGCCTTCCGCCTCCTGATGGTAATGGCTTCGTAGGATTCATCAACATGAGCGGATGGCAGGAATACGTTGGGGCTTGCCTCACCTCACCCATGACGGCCGGGCAGACCTACGACCTGAGCTTTTTCATGGGCTACACAAACAATAGTCCTGCGTTGAACCTAACTTTTTACGGAACACCAAATTGTGGTGATTTACCTTTCAATGGCGATGATTGTCCAACAGGACAAGGTGGTTGGATACAACTTGGACAAACCTCGATTGGTGGGCCGCTTGGCTGGGAACCAATCACCATGACCTTCACTCCGAGTATAGACATCAACGCAATTGTGATGGGTGGCGGATGCGGTAGTGGTGGAGCCAGATCGTATTATTATATGGATGACTTGACGTTGGTTTCTACGGAAGAGTTTGAAGTATTGAGCATTTCGCAAGCTGGTCAGTACTGCGACAACAATATTGTGCTGAATGCCGTGGCCGATACTTTTGGCGGCACTTGGCAATGGTACCTAGAAGGAATTGCACTGGTTGGACAGACCACTGCTAACCATAACGTACCTGCTGGAGTTTCTGGAATTGGAAATTACACAGCTACCTACACCATTGGGCCGCAATGCGAATCCATTGATATTGAAGTGACGTTACCCGATTTTCCCACGGCTGATTTCACAACTATGAATGTTTGTTTTCCGGCTGATGTCGTATTCACCAATCAATCATTGGTTGCCTCAGGCACAATAGATACCTACGAATGGAATTTTGGAGACAATACCGCTTCATCAGTTCAAAGCCCCACGCATTCGTACGCAACAGATGGCACTTATACGGTTGAATTGACCATAACCACAGACATTAATTGTGTAGCGACTTATCAAACAGATATCACGGTTTATCCAAAACCAGATGCCGATTTCTCGTTTGTGGCTGGCTGTTTAGGACAAGCCACAGTTTTTACGGATTTAACACAAATCAACGCACCAAGTAGCATTGTTCAATATGAGTGGGATTTCGGTGATTCTCAGACATCAGCACAGGCCAGTCCTTCAAACTTCTACGCAGTTGGAAACACGTATGATGTGGTACTGATTACCACCAGTAGCGATGGTTGCAAAGACACTATAACTTCAATCATCAATGTTTACCCAAGCCCTGAAGTTGACGTTTCAGTACAAGCAGAATGCAACTTAGATGATGTGCAATTCGTGAACAATTCTTCCATTTCAAGCGGGTCAATTACTCAGTATGATTGGGATTTTGGCGATAATGCAACCTCGGTGATTGCTGCTCCTGTTCATGTTTATGCTGCACCGAATACGTACACAGTCGAATTTGTCGCCACCAGCGACCAAGGCTGTGTTTCTGACACCACATTCCAACTCATCTCCTACCCTAACCCAGTTGCAGATTTCACGGCAACCGAAGTTTGTGCTGATGCTGCCGTGAATCTTATTGATAACAGTTTTGTAATCGCCTCAGGAATTTTGGACACGTGGGAAGTGGATATGGGAGATAATTCTGCCGTTCAATCCTCCATTCCGATTCAGTATCAATATGCCAACCCCGGCCAATACACCATCGAACTTATCCTCACTACCCAAGATGGTTGCGATGATACGTTGGAGGTTATAACCAACGTTTATGACCTTCCTGTGGCCGATTTCTCCTTCACCAACATTTGCGAGGACGACTCCGTCCTGTTCAATGATTTATCTACCATCCCTTCAGGAACCATCTCCAATTGGCAATGGAATTTTGGAAATGGAAATGTGTCCGCACTGGAAATTCCGCCATATCAATCCTATCCAGCCGATGCTAATTATCCTGTTTCTTTGATTGTTTCCTCTGGATCAGGATGCTCAGATACCTTGGAATCCAACATTGAAATCTACCCCGTTCCAATTGCTGGTTTTGCCTTTGATAGCGTTTGTTTTCCTCTTGAAATTCAGTTCACCGACCTTTCTGATCCGAACGGAACATACCCGATTACCACTTGGCTTTGGACTTTCAGCGACAATCAGACAAGTTCATTACAAAATCCAAGCATGGATTTCTTTGTTCCAGGAACGTATTCCGCAGAATTTCAAATTTCAAATGGCCCAGGTTGCAAGAGCACCAAAATTGATGGCGATGCGGTGGTGCATCCCTTGCCAGTGGCTGATTTCCCTAGTGGTCTAGCGATCTGTCTGGAAGACACGATTTTCTTTACTGATGAGTCAAGTATTACACCCGTGACGGATGATGTGATAACAGATTGGCTTTGGGACTTGAATGATGGAACATTCATCGCCACTCAAAACGGTTTCTGGGTTTATGAAAATCCAGCCTTGTATAACGTACAACTTACAGTGACAACCAATTATGCGTGTGCCGATGATGTGACTAAAGTTGTGGAAATCTATCCGCTCCCGAATGTCGGTTTTACTTCTTCTCCTTTCGAGGGCTGTCAGCCACTTCAAGTTCAGTTCATAGATGAAAGCACCATTCCATCACCCTATGCACTTTCAAGTTGGGAATGGAACCTTGGCACGGATTCGTCCATCGCTTCATCACCCAATCCGTATTTTCTGTACAATCCAGAAATTGACCCATTGAGTTTTGCTCAGTTCAGAGTCTCCTTAAAAGTGACATCCACAAACGGGTGCGTTTCTGAGATCTTCCGCCCCAACTACATCACGGTTTATCCAAAACCAGATGCTCTCTTTTCAGTTGATGAAGATGTGAAAAACATCATCAAACCTGAGTTTATTTTCACGGATCTTTCTTCCGAAAACGTCACCATCTGGGATTGGGAATTTGGCGATGGTTTGTCTTCGATTAATCAGAACCCAATCCATACTTATGGAGACACGGGCATCTATCCTATCATTCTTGCGGTGGAAACCCAGTACGGCTGCCTGGATACGGTCAAGTACAAAGTAAAGGTTGAACCGATATTCACCTTCTACATTCCCAATTCATTTACGCCTGATGATAATCGCATCAACGATTCATTCTACGGTCAGGGCGAAGGCTACATTACCTACGAAATGCACATCTACGACCGTTGGGGAGAACATATCTTCGAATCAAACAATGATGATTTCCATTGGGACGGAACGTACAAAGGCGAGCAGGTGCAACAAGGAACCTATGTGTACTACTTCTATTTAGTTGATTGGCAGGGCCACGACCACAAATACACGGGGCATTTTAGCTTGCACAGATAGAATGGCTTCTACTTATTCCTATTCAAAACGCTAACTGCCGAGCGCGCGCTATATTCCGGTTTAAGGCGTTTACTGAAGAAGCGGATGCGGTGAAATGGCTATTGAAACACAATCAGTAGAAAAGCTAATCTTACGGATTAGAAACACTAGTTATCGTTTCTTCATTTTATCAATTGCCTGTCGCAGCTTGCTTATTGATGGTTTGGTAACCTCCTTCTTCAACTGATTAGCCTGTTGCCAATCCATTTCCATAATGGGCAAGGCATATACTTCGGGTAGTTCATTCGGATATTCTTGATTCAATCGTTTGTCTATTGGATTGAACAAAACTGCTCTAGTCTTTGCGCTAAGTAGGGTGATTGGAGTAAATTTCAATTCACCGTTCACAAGTTCTGCACGTTCAACGTGCCTTTTGATATTTACGTCAATCACAAGCTTTTCGCTCAGTAGCATTTTAGCTATCTCTTCAATTTGTGCTTCACTGTTACTTACTATTCGTAGAAAAATCATGGTTTCGAGGTATTTGATTTATGAGAGTAAAGTGTAGCCATATACTGTTCAAAATCGAATTCTCACCCCTGTTCTTTCTAGATGGTCCATTGTACCTACAGGTATCGCGTTGTCGCCCAGGTCTACCAGCATGAGCCGCTTTAGACGGTTGCGCTTTAGATTTACCATGGTCAACTCATTGCCATTTAGATAGAGTTTTTCGAGGGTTCTAATCTCATTGATGGTCTCTGGCAAATCAGACAACTGGTTTCCTTCAAGATGAAGAATTCGAAGCCGAGGCAGTTTACCAAGAAGTATGAAAGCACTTCTAAAATCAAGCCCGTTATCGTGGTCGAGATAAAGCTCCTGTAGGTTCTGTAGGCGTACTATTGACTCTGGTAATTCTTTGAAACGATTGCCACCCAAATCCAAAATTTTCAATTCAGAGAGGTTGGCAATGCTTTCTGGAATATCGAGCAGCGAATCGTTTCTGAGCGAGAGAACCTGAAGTTTTCTGAGATTAGAAATACCTGTTGGCAGCTTTTTTAATGCTACATCGTTGAGCTCTAACACACGAAGGTTGGGCAATTTACTTAGAACAAAGAGTGCTTGTTCAACATCCAAGTTGCGAACACTATTCAAGTAGATTTCTTCCAAAAAAATCAACTGCGACAGATCCTCAGGCAATTGCTTGAATTCGTTCTTACTTAAATCTAAAACTTTGAGCTTTTTAAGCTGCGGTATCTCCTTTGGAAAATCTTTGAGTCGATCACCACTTAAACTTAGGTATTCTAGGTTTTCAAACTTTAGAAGTTCGTTAAAATGGTTGATGTCTGATAAGTCTGAGATTTCTAATTTGTAAACCGACAGCGGTGAAACCAACGCATCTTTAAAAGAGGTATACAAGGCTTTGGTTGTGTCTGTTTGAGCGTGCAAACTTGTAGCGGACAGCAGAAGAATGAATATGTAGTTGAATGTTCGCATGGCTTTTTGTTTAGTAAAATGCACCGAAATAGTTTGTATTAAATTGATTATCTGATGTTTAGCATATCATTTGAAAAATATTTTCAGCAACCGTTTTACTTATTTTCTCTGAGTAATAAGTTGATTTTTTTGTCTGCGAAAAGTCCATGTTCATCTGTGCGTCTCTAGCTTTTCAATTTCGGTTTAGTGAGCGGTTGTTTTCATTATTCATCACAAACATGCGAGCAATCATTTTTGATAAATTTCAGTTTGCACAAAAGGCCTGTAACTTCAATATTGCTCGCTCATAACCAAGATGTTCGGCCTCGTGCAAATCTTGGCAGGCTTCGGTGTATTGGTTGTTCATCAGAAAAGCCAAGCCTCTGTTGTAGAAAGCCTCTGCATACTCTGTACCCGAATTAATTGCTTTCGTGTAGCTGTCTATTGCCTTAAGGTAATCGCTCTGAAGCGTGTGGGCATTTCCTTTCAGGTTCCACGCCTTCGGGTTGTTGGGGTCTGTAAAAAGAAAATCGTCCACATCCCGTAAAGCTCTCGTGTATTCGCCCAAGATTTTCAGCGTATAAGCTCGATTGTAAAACGCAGCATTGAACTCATCATTAAGCAACAAAGCTTTGTCGTAATCGGCCAAGGCGTTGTCTATTTCTCCTTGCTTTTTTGAAGTAAGTGCCCTTGTAAAGTAGAATTGAGCAAGGTTTTGCCGAATTTCTATGGCTTTATTAAAATCGTTCATGGCAGCCTCTTCGTTACGTAAGGATTGAAACGCCAAACCACGATTGTAATAGGCTAAGGCAAAAGCTGGGTCTAACTCAATGGCCTTTGTAAACTGACTAAGTGCCAACGGATAGTTTTGTTTCTTCAGGCTAATGAGTCCTAGCAAATCATAAGCCATTGCAGAATTTTCGTTAATAGACAGCAAGTCGCTGATGGTTTCTTCACAGGCTTTGATAGAGTCCATTAGCATTAGAACCAGTGCTTTTCGTTCTAGCTCATAACTTATTTTGTATTCGTCCTTAATAAGTGAGTCTATTTCATCAATGGCCAGCTCATATGCCTTCATGGCAATCAAATCGTCTACCTTACGGTCTCTAAATTTCTCGTTACTTGGGTCAATTGCCAGCGCTTGATCTAAATCGCTCAAAGCCCCTTCGTAGTCCATTGCCAACATCTTTAGTTTGGCTCTACTATCGTATATATATTCTGAATATGGGTTAAGCTGTATCGCTCTATCGTATAGTTGAACAGCCTCTTGGCGTCTGCCTACTTTAGCCAACACGGTGGCTTTTTTCATATAGGCTGTTGCAAAACTAGGGTCAACGGCAATGGCGTTATCGTAAGCAAAAAGTGCATCTTGCCAGTTAAAAAGTGCCATGTGATTATCTCCTTTATTTATTAGAAGGAGAGATTCTGTTCTAAAAGTGAGTTGTTCTTGCGCCATTACTTTATTACCACCGTAGACTAGCAACAGCAAAATAAGTAGCAGCGCGTGGTGTGCTGGGTTTGGCTTGCGCCATTTGAACCAAGCGTTGCCATGCGAGCGGCTTCCTGAAAAATGTGTTTGTGCTGCCATCTTTCTTCTATTTTGACGGGTCTATAATCATAGGTGGATTGTCGTTTCCTGTAAAAACAATCTTGGAGTTGGGAGATTGGGCAAGTTTTAGCATCGCTTCAATTCTTCGCAATTCGAGTATTTCCTTTGTCAATCCCTCCGAAAGTATCTGTTGAGCATCTCTATTTCCTTGCGCTTCAATCACCTTTCGTTCCGCTTCTTTACGTTCAAGATCAATTACAAATTGCATTCTCATAGCTTGCTGTTCTGCTTCCAATTTATTTTCTATGGAATTGTATAAGCCCGGTGGCAATTGAATAGTTTTTAAAAGCACGGCTTCAATAATTACTCCCTGCGGATTCAGAATTTTAGACATCGCAAGTGCTATTTCTCCTTCGATTTCTGAACGCATACCTGAGTGCATATCCTTTGCCATGTATTTGGCACAGATGTCGGCAGAAGAAGATCTAAAAACGCTTTGTATAATTGTTTCATAACCCATTCCAATATTTTCAATAAGTTGTGGCACCAATTTCTTATCAATATGATAGAGGATGGAGATTCCAGCGTTAATATTCAATCCTTCCTTGCTCGGTAAGTTAAGTGCCATTTCTAGGTTTACTGTTCTTATTGGTGTACGAATAACCGTGGTAGCAAAAGGGTTTACACCATGCACACCTTGATCCAACACCTTATCGCTAAGTTTTCCCATCGTCCTTCTCACTCCCACTTCACCAGGTCTAATGATGATGCAGCTACTTAAAAAAACAGTAATTAATACCGAGACTGTAATTTGGTTTATCGTTTTCATGACTTTCTGATTATTGTTAAAATTAACAATTAATAGTAATGCTATCTATTTTAAAAACAATACTATCAATAAAAAGTTCTATGCTATTAAATAGATTGATAATTGGACAAATAACTTTTAGTCAAGCACTACAATTCTCTCAACTCGAAACACGGAGTTATGAAGACATTACAACCACAACTTGTTTTCAGTTATTCGTGAAGAGACACAGAAAAACGTCAACCAAAAGCAGTACGATACAGACAAGTCTTTAACCGAAATACTCTTCAAACAAAAGACTTACAGCTATCTGTTGGTCGTATACGTATTTCCTATATTGCCGCCACTTTAGAAAGCTTTTTCAAACCCAGCAAACCTATCCTAGTTTCATGTACTTTTTTGATAGCATTTCTGCCGAAGTCCAGCGCGTAATGACTGAGCACGATCTAACCGAGTTGATGATCTATGGTGGCCCCGTTTTCATCGGGTTAATCGTGGTCGAGATTATCTTCAGTCTCAAATACAACCCCGAACTGTACAAATGGAAAGACCTTGCCACCAGCGGATCTATGGGCATTGGAGCAGCAGCGCTTGCAGGTGTGGCCAAAGCATTTTCGCTCATCTTATTCTCGGTAGTTTACATTCTATTCAACCCTGAAGGAGCTGACGGCATCAGACATAATATCATGGGTGGTTGGGAAACATTCGGTCTGGGCCTTTGGTACATGTGGCTCATTTGTCAGGTGCTGGATGATTTCAGTTACTACATGGTGCATCGCGCCAATCACGAAGTGCGTTTTCTGTGGGCAGCACACATTGTTCACCATTCATCCGACCATTTCAATTTAGGTACAGCCGTCAGAAACGGCTGGGTCACACTTTTCTACAAACCGTTCTTTTATATGTGGATATGCGCCCTTGGCTTCCACCCCATTATGCTCATGACTTGCCTAAGTATCGAAGCATTCTGGCAATACCAATTGCACGTACAATGGATGCCACGTTTGGGTTTTTTGGAGAAGATATTCAACCTACACAAGCATCACGAAGTGCATCATTCGTCAGACATCGAATATCTAGATAAGAACCACGGTGGCTATCTCATCCTCTTTGACAGAATGTTCGGAACATTTAAAGACAAGGACGACAGCAAAACAATCAAATATGGCGTACTGCATCCACCAAAAACACACAATCCTATAGAAGTGCTTTCGCACGAATACATTCACATTTGGCAAGATGTAAAAAAGGCCAAAACGTGGAAAGGCCGTTTTATGTACGTGTTTGGCCCTCCGGGTTGGACTGAAGACGGAACAGGAAAGACCACCAAAATTATGCAGCGCGAATTGGCAGAGCTTAAGAAGGCCGCGTAATTTTACAAAAGGCTTGTTTTTGACTAGGAATTCCTGATTATTATGTACAACTGAACTTGTTTTTAGCCACAGAAACGCAGAAGGCACAGAAGGTTTCATAGAAAAACATGCTCTCTTTTTCTGTGCATTCTGCGTTTCTGTGGCTATTCCACATCAGGTTCATCTTAATCCAAACTAACCTTACAGAAGTTGCCTAAATTTCCGCCATGTCAGAACTAAACGAATGTTTCTCCATTGCCGATTTGCGCGAGCTAGCCATCAAAAAGCTCCCTTCGGTGATGTTCGATTACTTGGAAGGCTCTGCCGAGGATGAACTTACCGCAGAATGGAATCGCAATTCCTTCAGCAAATATGAGTTCGTTCCGCGTGTGTTGAAGGATGTAAGTAAGATTGACCTCTCCTCCACTTTTCAAGGTGTAAAGATTGATTTACCCATAGTGACAGCTCCAACAGGAATGACGCGAATGTTTCATTGGGAAGGCGAAAAAGCCGTGGTGCGTGCAACGCATAAAGCGGGTACGGTCTATTCGTTAAGCACGGTTTCCACCACTTCTATCGAAGATGTGGCCAAGGAATCAAAAGGACCATTATTCTTTCAGATTTATGCATGGCACGATAGGAAGATGGTTTTCGACTTCATTGATCGATGCAAAAATGAAAACTACGATGGTTTGATGCTGGCAGTTGACCTTGCATCACTCGGTAAGCGCGAACGCGATTTAAGGAACGGTCACGGACGACCCGGTGTGCTAAAAAGAAACACCGCCCTAGCTGCTTTAAGCAAACCAGCTTGGCTGTTCAATTTTCTCACCAAACCCAAATTGCAAATGGCCAACATGGTCGAACACCTGCCACATGGAGCAGATGCTTTAAAGGTTGCCAGCACGGTAAATGAGCAATTCAGCGCCTCGGTTACATGGGAAGACGCTAAAGAACTTCAGAAACTCTGGGGTGGCAAGTTCATACTTAAAGGAATTCAATCAGTAGAGGACGCCATTCTTGCAGCCGAAATGGGCGCAACCGGTATCATTCTTTCTAACCACGGTGGTCGCCAGTTAGATGGTGCGCCTGCTGGACTAGACCTTTTACCCGATGTATTAAAAGCCGTTGGGCCAAACATGGAGGTAATCGTTGATGGCGGCATTATGCGAGGCTCTGACGTGATAAAGGCTATCGCACTAGGTGCAAGCAGTGTTCTTATTGGTCGTGCTTACCTCTATGGTTTGGCAGCGGGTGGCGAAGCGGGAGTATCGCGTGCATACGACATACTGCGTGATGAAATGATTCGCGTAATGCAGCTAATTGGTTGCAGTTCAATTTCTGAACTTGGCCCGCAGCGCATCAAACGACATCTATAGTAAGCGGCATAAGTGTAGCTAATATAGTTTCATATTGGTCTTGACGTTATATTATGGTTAATTTCAACTTCAAATATTAAATAATCCCATGAAAAGAATTTTTACTCTCTCAGCACTTCTTGCCTTTGGAACAATTACCGCTAATGCTCAATGTGTAGAAGTACCAAAGAACCGTGTTCTTTTGGTTGGCGATAGTTGGGCTGCATTTATGAATGCCGATCAAACCATTACCAACGGTCTTAGAATTCTGGGTCATTCAGACAAGAAATTTATGTCGAGTGTGGTTATAGCTGAGAATGGCGCACAGACCGATGACTTTCTAACTCAGGAAAAGCAAGAAGCCATTCAAGCTCTAATTACCGCCAATCCAGACATCGATATCGTTCATCTCAGCATTGGTGGAAATGATGTAATGGGAGATTGGAACATCAACTTCACTCAACAGCAAACAGATAGCCTAGAAGAATCTGTGGCTGCAAGACTTGAAGCGGTAATTGAATTTCTAAAGGGTACGCGTTCTGGCATGCGAGTTTTTTGGGCTGGATACGCCTATCCAAACTTTGAAGAAGTAATTAGCGAATTAGGCGGAGCTGCCAGCATTCATCCGTTCTACGACACTTGGGACGGTATGGGACAACCAACTTTCCTGCAAATAAATACGGTACTTAACAATTTCTCAGATTCGGTTGCCGCTTATACCAATGCCGACCCACAGGTTGATTTTTTCAGGGCTCAGTCAATTCTTCAATATACTTACGGACAGGCTACACCCTTAGGAGTAGCTCCAGGAGGAACCTATCCTGCTTTTACGCAACCGCTGCCATTCGGAGATCCTTCTTACCCTTCTCCAAAGGAAACTATGAGACTTTATGGTGGAATATTTACCGATTGTTTCCACCTTTCTCCCGAAGCCTACCTTACCATGTTTACCTACCAAGGAGAGCATTTCTATCAGAATTTTTTCATGGACGACATGTATGCGCTATCTGAAGGAGGAAACATGGATGGTTCGGTTTCTTCGGCTGGAGATGTTTCTTCCACCATTATGTTGGGCGAATCTGGTGGTAACGAAGTGGCTGCTGTTGTTTCTTTCAATACGCAACAAATGGCAGATACCACATTGGCTGGAGCAAGTATCTTCCTTCGTAGAGAGAGCATTACTGGTGCAAATCCTGTTGCGTTAAACGATGTTGTTGTTACAATGATAAATGGCACTTTCGGAACAACGGTAGAGGTTGAACCGGTAGATTTTGTAGATACAGGCGATGCCTCTGGCCAGCCATGTAAGCATGGTTCGTTCAACAGCAATTCTAAGGATGGACACTGGCTTCGACTTGACCTCACGGCAGAAATGTTGGCTAACATTAACGCTTCCGAACACATTCAGTTTATGATTTCTGTTCCTGGATTCACAGGCGGTTCCATCACATTCAATGATGCTTCTGACCCATCAAAGGCACCTAAATTGAACTTGAAGTATGGCGAAGAACCGTCTTCCGTAACCGAAATTCGCGCAGCAAAAGAAGTACCTGTTTATCCTATCCCAACTGTTGGTCCGCTTACCATAGATGTGGCAACCAATTCGGTTCAATCTATTGATGTGGTAAACGTATTGGGTGCTGTGGTTTTACAACCAGAAGTTAACAACAATCGTATTGACATCTCCTCATTGCCAAATGGTACTTACATCCTCAGAATCACAACAATTGAAGGCGTTAGCGCAAAACGCATTATCAAGCGTTGAGCGTATACACTTTTGAGTTCAAAAAAAGCCCAGTCAGAAGATTCTGACTGGGCTTTTAAATTTTTGATTGACTGATTTTTAGGGGTTTTCGTACGAAGCCATTTTCTCCTTAAACTCCTCAATGGCATCCGGAATATGGCTTGCAACCTCGAAGAAGGCCGCCAATTTCTTCTCATCAATTTGATTAACAATGGCGCGCTCTAACCGATAAACAGCCTTGAGAGCCACTTCTCGCTTCTCCTTTCCCTTTGGAGTGAGACAAACGTAAGAAAGGCGCTTGTCCGTTTGATCTTTGTTCCGAAGTATAAACCCGTCCTCTTCCATTGATTTGAGAATGCGGCTCAAACTATTTGGCTCCATACCCAAACGTGGTGCAATCTTGGTAACTGGCGTTCCTTCCTCCTCATTAATAGCCAACAGTATAAACGCCATGCTTACAGAAGCACCATGTTCAGCAGCCATTTCATTGTACAACTTTGAGATTTGAAACCAAGACGACCTCAACTGATAAATGACCAGCTGATCCGCCAATCTTAGAAATTCATCCATTCGTTAAATATATGCTCGCAAGATAGTACGAATCAAATCTTTGATTTGATATTGGTCAATCGAAGTAAGAAAATACAATAACTTGCAGCCATGATGAAGAAAATCGCACTATTTGCACTCACTTTCGGAATGCTCATTCTATTGTGGGGTTGCCCTTACAAATCGCAAGTGGCCTTAGGGCCTGCCGTGGAAAAAATCAGTTCTGAATACATTGGCTCTTGGATGCCCGAGACTGAAACAGCGAAAGAAAATCCTTCTTATTATATCATTTCCAAGTACGATTCGGTTAAGTATGCCATTGAGCATTCGCAGTATAATGATGAAGAAAAAGGATATAGCACCAAAAACTATATAGGACATACCACATCCATAGATGGCTTTGTTTTTATGCACTTAGTAGAATCTGGCACCAAAGAGTTTCTACTACACCGTTTGGTTCTTACTCCTTCTGGGATGATGCTTTACGAAGTGACCGACAACATTGACGAGCAATTTGATTCGTCAGAGAAAATGCGAGAATTCTTTAAGCAAAACATGCGATTAAGCTTTTTCTATAACCGCGATGAGGTTGTGCTAGTTAGAAAACCGAGGTAAGTTTCTTTTCTGTGCCTAGAAGGTTTTGTTCAGCATCAAAATACTGGATGAACAAAAGCTGATACAATGCCCAATTTTGATTAGCGAATTCGCGCGAATTGCCAAAAACATTCACTAGTCTGCCCATTGCATCAAAAACCTTGATGGTTTCAATGTTTGGAAACGAATGGAACTGCTCATCAACTCTAACAGCCAACAACGGTTCTGAAAGTGCACTACAACCTTCATCATTCGTTGCCTTTACCGTGTACTCGCCCAACGAAGTAGGAATCAATTGCGATTGATTTTCACCTTGAATCGGCTGTCCATCCAAATACCATTGATAAGAAGGATAATTGCCAGATGCTTCAAAAACGCCACTGTTGTTAGAAATGGTAACAATTGGAAACGCGCTCAATTCTACCTCAATCAAGGTTGGAATGGAAATAGCATTTAAATGGTTAAATACCACTGCTTCCACGTCATACGTTCCCTGCGCGGTCCAAAGCACGCCAATTGTAGCCGAATCTGTGGTTGACCACACAATATCGCCCAATTCAACATTCCAGCAGCCTCTGCCACCCGTTGGGAAGTTGGTAATCTGAATAAAGACCGTATCCGATTCGCATGTTGGTGCTGAAACCAACAACTCTGCTTGATTTGGACGGATGTTCTCATAAAGGAAAGATATAATGCTGTCGGTAATCGGATTCCAATACTCGGTAGGGCCACCCACCAGCACGTTACCCACATTAACGCCCCAAATGTTGTGTCCCGTTGGAAACGTGTTCATCTCGGCATTTCCACCCAGGTAATTGACACGGGCTGCAATGTTCTCAGAACCAAACACTTCTGGCATCAGAAACAAAGCGGTGAACGGAAAACCGTAGTCGTAAGGCACAATAAGGTCGTCTGTGCCATGAAACAGTGCCATGGGAAGAATCTCATTTTGCTGGATGTAATTGGTGTCCATTAACGCACCCCAAAGGTTAATAATACCACGCACGCTTGTTGAATGCTGATACGGATTTCCTGCGCAGTTTACGCAACCTAGATCCGGTTGTCCGCCTAACAAACCAGATTGGAAAGTTTCGGATGGACGCTCATTATCATCCAAGAAAACAGCATGCATAGCAGAAAATCCGCCTGCACTTACTCCGCCCACAAATACGTAGTTCGTGTCAATTCCGTATGTGTTTGAATATTCTTTCAAGTACCGAATTGCAGAGCTGTAATCCTGTGTGGCACGGTAAATAGCCCTAATGGCACTTGCACCGCTTGCTACATTCATATTCATCCTGTAATTGATGCTGGCCGTTACGTAGCCTTTTTTGGCAAGACTGTCGCAGGTTGCCCATACGTCTTCATCATCCTTTGTTCCAAAAAGGTAGCCACCTCCATAGGCTAAAATAACCAAAGGTCGCTTGGGAAGATTATCACCAACCGGAAAGAAAATGTCCATCGTCATGGCCTGATTGACTGTAACATTTTCAGCCACATAAACAGCTGTCAATGCTGGTGAATTTCCAAACACAACATCCTGTGAAACAGATGATTGAAATATATCGCTCAGATACCTTTCAGATGTGCAATTCTGTGCGTAAAGGTTGACCGAAATCAACAGAATTGCCAGCAATATGAACGTTTGTTTTTTGGGCATGGAATTGCTTCAGTTGTTCCTTATTCTCAAAGATTGAGTTTTCATTTTCTCAGTGCTGCAAGAATGTCTTCTGGCTTAGTTCTTAATCTGTAATTGGTTGTAAGGTCGGCAAAAATCACTTTTCCATTTTCGTCCAGTACAAAGGTTGTAGGTTTTGGTACATCTGTGTCGTATCCAAGTACTTGAAAACCAGCAGGTAGACCATTTTCTTGTAGGATTCCTAAGGTTTTTGCTGCGCTGTTGTCCACATCAACTAGGAAATCGAAATTCATTCCTACCTGTTTGGCTTGGCTACGGCTCTTTTGATGCGATTGCGGACTGACGAGGGTAATCTTCACTCCCAATTCATCAAACTGCTGTTTAAAATCGTGAAGTTCCTTTACCTGTGCGGTACAAATAGGGCACCAATTTCCGCGATAAAAAAGCACCAATCGTTTCTGTCCTTTCCAATCATCCGAATTCAATTTCTTGCCATCGTAATCTTCCAACTCAATCTTTGGCAATCGTTTGCCCTCCTTAATTTTGTCTTTACTCCTATCTCCAAGCTCGGAATACCAGGCCACATACGCGGCCCAACAAGCTAGGCAAATCATACCCAAAATAGGCCCGATGGAAGCTATTTGTTGGTCGTAACTCTGAAAGATGGCATACATGGTGGTTCCAAAGATGGAAATGCTGAAACCCATCAGTCCGGGCGAAGTTCGTGGAACCCGAACCATATACAATCGTGCGAAATACAATACGATGGTGGCCGCAGAAACGGTTACTCCAAGCCAAATACTACGGTCTTCACCTTGGGATAAAGCTGCAACGCCAACAATGGAAACAATGACTGCGTATGCAACAAGTGCAACTAGAAAGATGGATTTGAGTCTGTTTTCTAGCGCTTCGGTCATGGGGCAAATGTAGGGGATTAGCGTATTAGCAAATGGACGGATGCTGCAACATCAAACACTGATTTAACTGATTAGACGGATAACACTGATTTGGTCGCTGCGCTCCTGTTTTAGTGCACCCAAAGATGCAGAGAACGCGGAGACTTAACCCTTTCTCCTACTAACTTCCTTCGCCTTATCAGGGTAATTGCTAATGAGTCCATCTACCCCAAGGCCAATCATTTCGGTCATATCCTCTTCCTTATTTACCGTCCACACATGGATACTCTTTCCGAGGCTGTGGATTTTCTCCACCAGTTTGGCATTGACACCGCCCTTGCCTACTCCAAATGCTTCGACATAGTCGTACTTAGAAAGTTTGACAACATGAAGCTTGAAATCGAGCATGATACCTTCCGAATAGGAAACGAACAGTTTTTGAAGTCTAATTTCTGGATGATGCTTGTGCAGATCTTTCAGTACACGGTCATTAAAACTGTGCACCAACGCCCATTTTTCGGCCTGATATTTCTTTATCAGTGCCGCCACATTGTTTTCAATTCCTGGATAGGTTTTATTACCAGCCTTTATCTCAATAACAAATTCGGTTTTTCCATCCAACAGTTCAAATATTTGCTCTAAGGTTGGAATGGATTCGTTTGGAAAT
>JBDNJH010000048.1:0-7455 GCA_041687875.1 Flavobacteriales bacterium
TCCTTCTATGTCAGAGATTTTACCTTTCTCGATAAGGTCTTTTACCGACTCTTCGAATTTTGTAGATACTTCTGCAGCTAGATCAACACCAGCGTACAAGAATTTTTTGAATGCGTCTTCCATAATATTTATTTTTAGTTGTTTGTGATTTAATGTTTGACGAATGACAGTAAGCAATTACCGTGCTTAGGGTCGTGCCAAACTTGTTCTTGTAAAAACAAAAACCTCTGAAAGCCCCGTCAACAAAGGGATGCAGAAAATATTTGTATGGTTTGGTAAGCAAAAGAGCCAAAAACAGGATTACTGACACGCCTGTCAGAGCGTTTGTAAGAATGCGGTTTTCGGGTCGTGATGTCAGGCGTGTCAGGGTTTGCTCTCTTCCCTTTTCGCGCAAGCGGATATGGACAGCATTGTTTCGATGCCTTACGATGAGATGGTGTCGGATCTGCACGGCTCCAAACCCATTCTGGAAGCAGGTTTGAAGCAGGCCGTGGCATCTGAAAATCTGAAGACCGAAGCGGAGATCCGAGCCAAACTTAGCACTGTGACACACCTGTTTGGCGAGCGCGAGGCAAGCTTCCGCCAAACCGTTCAGGCCATTGCACTTTTCAAACCACTGAATGAGCCGAAGCGGGCAGGAGGCATGTATTGTTCCATCGGCTATCAGATGAAAAGGCGCGACATGGCCAAGGCCAATGAATATATGCGAACAGGCATTGCCATCCTCGAAAGGCACCAGGACACCGCAGCACTTGAATCGGGTTACAACAACTATGGTGTGCTGAAAGAGATGGAAAACCTGCTCGATAGCGCCAAGTTCTACTACCCGAAATCCTATGCTATTTCTAGATCCAAGAACGATAGCGTAGCACTTCCGTGCAGCCTCAACCATTTGGCAGTGGTCGAACTTCTTTGCGAAAATTTTACATAAGCCAACAGACTGTTCGATGAAGCGTATCGCATTCGGCTTGCCCGAAAAGCTACGCGGTGGAATTGTGCAGTCGCTTACTGGCCTGAGTCTGCGGATGCAGAAACAGGCGAATTCTGAGAAGGCCAAAGGTTTTGGACTTGATGACGAACTGAATTCAACAAGAACAATTTTGGATGAATCCATTGCCGAAGTGCGCGGAATAAGCCATCAGATGATGTCGCGCGTGCTGAGCGAAATGGGAATGATTCCTACGCTGGCCGATATGCTCGAAAAATCGCTGGAATCAACCGACATTCAGTACGAGTTTGAGCATCACAATATTGGTACAGATTGGTTTGATGAAAGCATCGAAATCTCGCTTTACCGAATCTGTCAGGAACTCATCAACAACATCATCAAACATTTGGAGGCCAAGGCGGTTTCGGTTCAATTACTCAAAACAAAAACGCATTTGGTATTGGTTGTGGAAGACAACGGAAAGGGATTTGAGTTTGACAACCCGAACAATCAGGACGGAATCGGATTGAGGAACATCAGCAGCCGCGCCAAGGCCATTTATGGCGAAGTGAACTACGAACCAAGTCCCGAACAGGGAACGGTGGCGAGCATCCGGGTGCCACTTGGTTAATATCAGTTGATGGTTTGAATGGATTCCGTTCCTTTACCTCCAAGGCCAACCATAACCCACATTATGATTCGCCAATCCCACATTAGGCACATTCTTGTGCTGCTTTTCGTAGTTATCGCAGGTTAGGTTTGTGCACAAACGAAGGCCGACAGTCTGCTGGGTGTATATCATTCTGGCAGGGCAGATGTTACCACCCACAATGCACTTATTTGGGTTTACGTGTTTAATCAGCCCGATTCGGCCATTTATTTTGGAAAACGTGCCCTAGCCGAAAGCAAACGGACAGGTGTTGATTCACTGCTCGGCAGCATCTACAACCGCATGGGTGTGGCGTACGACATCAAGTCTATTCCATACTCGGCACTTTATTTCTATAACCGAGCGTTAGTAGAAGCTCGGAGAACGGGAAGCCTGAAAACAGAAGGCGGTGCGCTCAACAACATTGGCCTCATCCATTGGAACAATGGCGAATTGGAAAAGGCCATTGACCATTACATACGCGCTGCAGAGATATTTGAGCGAATAGACAACCTGCTTGGGCTAGGGAATACGTACAATAATATCGGCCTCATTCTTATTGAAGACGGGCAGCTAGAGAAAAGCATGCGCTACTACTGGCAGGCTCTCAACATCCGAATTAAAATCAATCACAAAACAGGAATTGCCGCAACCTACCTTAATATATCGCAGCTGTTCGCCAAATCTAACCTCAACAACAACGATTCGGCCATTCATTACGTGCGACTTGCCATTCCGTTATACGAGCAAGTGAATGACCGTTACGGACTTTCGCGAGCCTACCGAGAGCTGGCAGACTGTTATTCCGTTATAGGAAACTATCCGGACGCTATTATTGCTTTTCAAAAGGCGTTGAGGATACAGATTGACCTTGGAAACTCAGAAGGATATGCGTCCACCTATTACAATATCTCGGATATCTATCATAAGCTGAACCAACCAAAGAATGAGATGGCCTATTTGGATACTGCCGAAATGTTGGCAGATACAAACAAGGATATGTCGCTTCTGTGGAAGGTTTTCCGAACCAAGGCGCGTGCTTTTGGCAGAGCAGGCCGCCATGCTGAGGCTTATCCGTATTGGATTAAGTACGATAACCTGAAGGACAGCTTGGTAACGGTTGAAAGAAGTTTGCAGGTAGAAGAACTGGAAACACAGTACCGAACTGCACAAAAGGACGCAGAAATTGCCGATAAGAAAGTGGCTTTAGCTGAAGCTAGATTGAAATTGGAGAATCGTACTAAATGGATTTTTGGATTGCTTGGAGGGCTGATTTCGTTCTTGCTTCTCGGTTTTGCGCTCTTTCAGGTTTATAAAAGAAGAACGCAGGCCGAAAAAGATGCGGCCATCATTGCAGAACGTGAGCGTGGACTGGTAGCCATTATTCAAGCTACGGAAGACGAAAGGAAACGGATTGCCAAGGATTTGCATGATGGAATTGTACAAACATTAACTGGCCTGAGCCTGAGATTGCAGAAAGGATTTTCTATGATGAAGGATGTTTCTGAGGAGGAAAAGGAAAGATACAACGAGTCGAAAGCAATGCTCGATGATTCCATTGCTGAGGTTAGAAACATCAGCCATCAAATGATGCCGCGTGCGTTGAGTGATATGGGATTGATTCCTGCGATAGAGGACATGCTCAACAAAAGCCTCGGAAGCACTACTATTGTTTACGAATTTGAGCATCATAACATGGAAGGCGAACGTTTTCCTGAGAGGTTGGAAGTGAGTCTTTATCGCATCTGCCAAGAACTGGTGAACAACATTATCAAACATTCTCAGGCCCAAGCTGTATCTGTTCAATTATTGAGAACCAAAAGCCATTTAGTGCTGGTGGTAGAAGACAACGGAAAGGGCTTTAAATTTGACTCCATCGAAAGCCGGAATGGCATTGGTTTGATGAACATTTCGAGCCGCGCCAAGGCCATGAACGGAGAAGTGAACTACCAACCAAGCCCAAGCCAAGGAACTGTGGCAACCATAAGAATTCCACCGCCATGAGCAACATTAGATTGATACTTGTTGATGACCACCGAATTGTACTTGATGGCCTAAAAGCGCTGCTTGATGACATGGAGGGTTTTGATTGCGTGGCCACGGCCGAAAACGGTCAAAAGGCATTGGACCTGCTAAAAGTTTTTGACGTTGATGTTGTGTTGATGGACATAGACATGCCCGTAATGAACGGAATGGAGGCCACCCGCATAATCAAGAAAGAATATCCGAAGGTGAAGGTTATTGCCTTCACACAGCACAGCGAGCGCGGAATGGCGAAACAGTTGCTCGATTGCGGTGCGGATGGCTACTTGCTGAAGAACATTGCACAGGACGAACTCGCATCCGCCATCCGAAAGGTACACAATGACGAAACCGTTTTTTCTAGTGAAGTGGCCATGACCTTGGCTAGCAAAGCGGTGGAGAAAAATGCTAATGGAGTTGACCGAAAGAGAAATTGAGATTCTAACGCTGATTTCGGAAGGCTTGAGCAGCAAACAGGTGGGCGAAAAACTATTTATCAGTCCGCGCACGGTTGACACGCACCGCACTAATCTGATGAACAAACTCGACATTCACAACATTGCCGGGTTGATTCGGTTTGCGCTCAAGAACGGCTACACCTGATTGGCTGAGTCGTTTTGCCGCATCCTCAATAGGAGATAAAGTGCAAAACCGGTGGCAACGCCAGGCACTACTCCAAGCGCCAAGGCCACCCAACCGTGCTTAATCCCTTTTTCAAGTTTGTCATAAACCACCCAAGCCGCAAGCACAAACCAACAGCAGATGGCATCTGTAGAAAACCCAGATGAATAAGGATTCACGTATCCAGCCTTAAAAGCTTCTATTACGTTCGGGTTTTCAATAAGTATTGGGCCGAGGGTTATGAAGAAGAATGCAGCAAATCCGATTCCGATAATTCCTAAAAAAGAGAGGTAAACGGTTTTCATGTTGATGGTGTATTAGGTTGAAGTTCGCTGATTTTAGCTTCCAGCCAGTTCAAATCCGCCACATTCGGGTTTTTTGAGATTCGTTTCCTGATTGCATTGAGTTTTACAGAATCGCCAGCTGCTCGAGACACGGAAATCGTGTGTTTGATAAGATTGAGATACAACTTCCGCTGTTGATCGGAGATTTTTCTATTTCGATTGAGCAAGGAGCGGAAAGCAGTAGCGTGATAGAAAAGCGCATCCGAATCATCCAGTTCGTAAAATGATTTCAGTAGAATAGAACGCGCATCTAAGCGATAAAAAACATCATCCAGATCCACTTTTTGCAGTTGTTTGATTGCTGCGCGGTATTTTTTCTCCGAAAAATGTAGGTTGGCCAAGTTGTAAGCCAGTGCATTTGTCCGTTCCGAGCTAGGAAGATATTGCTTTTAATCGTGGATGAACTCGCGTGCATAATCCACATTTCCAGTTCGGAGTGCTATGGTTACAACATTCTTGAAATCCCACTGCGAAATGCTACCGTTGGTTAGCAATGCACCATGCTCCAATGCACTTTGATAGACAGCCAAAAGCTCATCCTGAAAAGCCAGTTTGCCAGCATTAATTCTGCGGATGCAGTAGTTGAGTAGGTATTGATAAAGGTCCGAAAGTTCTGATGCAGACAGGCTTCCCATCAATTTTGGCACTTCACTTTTCAATTTCCCGAAAACGGATTCGTTTTCGGGTTCAGTGAGGCTTTGAATAATCAGTCGATAGAGATTGATGTAAGGATTATCACTAAAAAGCCCGTTGTCAATCTGTTCGAGAATGGTCTTGAGAAAAGAATCGTTCCATTCCTTCTTCAGAATGAAATTGAGGTTAATCTTTTCGGCACTTATTTGCAGCTTTTTGGCTACGAAGTAGAGGTCTAGAAAGAGCGAACTTTCCTCAAAAATATCCGAAGAACGTTTTCCTGAACCCAACTCCTCTTTGGCTTTAAGCGAAAGGAGTTCGTAGCGATAATGCAACGCATCGGAATCAACATGACCTAATTTTTCGGCACGGTTCAATTCCTGATTGTAGGTCTTATCGAACGCTCTCGAACACTTCCGCTCCGACAATTCTTGCAAGAGCAAGGATTGTTGTTTTTGCGGTTGCTTGCTCAGCTGCTTGTAACTCAAATACTCGAAAACAACCTTGTTGATGTCTGTAAGAAGATAACGGACAACCTTGTCGTTGAAATGCGAATTAGGATAAATAGCTCGGTGAATGTCTCTTCTGGAAAGGGCTTTTGAGCCGCTTTTCCGTAGAACTTTTAATCCGCTAAAAACAGCTTCCCGCATTCGTGGAAAACGGAATCGAATGAATCTTTTAAGTTCATCCCATTCACTTGTTTTTAGTTTTTCTACAAGCGCTAAGGTTAACATTCAACTAGTTTAGTCCGACAAAATGCATTAATTATAAATTCATAATAATGCTTGTCCGCAACTTTCCCCAAAATCATCAGACCGTAAATAGGTTACGGTTAGCCCGCCTAATCTTGTGTCGAAACAAAATTAACAACGACATGAGAATATTGGATTTTTATCATCATTACCCTGATGAGCAAAGCTGTTGGACGGCCTTCAAGACCTATCGTGAAAAGGTCGGGATGACCTGTAGGAAATGTGGAGGCACGGAGTATTATTGGAAGCGCAAGCTTGAGCAATGGGAATTCAGGGATTGTGCACAACGCACCACGCTCAAAAGCGGAACAGTGATGCAGAACAGTACACTGACCTTCCAATACTGGTTCGTTGCCATGTATCTGTTGACCAGCTCGAAGAAATCATTCTCGGCCAAAGAGGTGCAGCGATAACTTGGCCGTAAACGGTACGAGCCCATATTAGCAATGCTTCATAAAATCCCCAGTGTGATGGGGTTACATGACGATGAGTATGAGCTGTCGGCTGAGATTGAGCTTGATGAGGGCTTCTTTGAGACCGTATCGCCCGACCGGGTCAAGGGGCATCCTCTGAAACGGGACAGGGGCAGCATAAGACAGACCACCGTGCTGGTACTGGCAGAGTCCAAGAAGGTGGAAGATACCGGGTCATTCAAAAGACACAGCATGGGCAGGAAGCTGGGATTCATCAAGATGAAGGTCATCCATTCTCTGAAAATGAAAGAGGTCACCCCCAAACTAAATCGTCATGTGACCAAGGGAAGCACTATGATCTCCGATGGATCCAACAGCTATAACGCGCTTGGCAAAAGCCATGAACACCATCCACAGGCAGTAAACCCAAAAGAAAGTTCCAAGCTCCTGCCATGAGTTCACAAGACCATGAGCAACGCAAAAAGCCTGCTATTGGACGTTCATCATCGAATAGACGATGATTTTTTGGAGAATTATCTAAACGAGTTCTGCTAAAAGCTCAAAAGAAGATACTTTAAAAACCTGTTTGACCGTGTTATGATTGCTGCTGTCTCATACAGATGGAACTACCTTGGGGAAAGATACGGATAAGCATATATTTTTTCCAACTTGTGACAATATCATTGTTGCCAGTTGAAATATGGAAGACATCTGTGTCTTGAAAATGTAAGCTAATTTCATCTTTCTTATGAGTTTGTAATTTTAAAAATATTGCGTTAATGCAACCATGTTGCAAAAGTAATCATTATCTTTGCAAATGCAATAATGTTGCGTTAAAATTTAAAAAAATAATGAAATCAGCAAGAAAGACCGCGGCAAAAACAGAAATACAAGAGTTGATTGTTTCTTCGTTGGTAGCGTTATCCCACTCTGAAATTCAGAAGTCGCTAGAAGGACTTTGCGATAGAGTTACAATTTATCGTGTATTGGAAAGGTTGTTGGTTGAAGGTGTCATTCATAAAATTGTCAATGTAGATGGTGTTGTAAAATATGCTAGTTGCCATTCTTGTTCTACAAAACATAACCACAACCA
>JBDNJH010000049.1:0-8270 GCA_041687875.1 Flavobacteriales bacterium
ATCCTGAACGTTTACATTGACGCTTCCTCCGGCAAATACCGAGGCATCAAAAGTTTCCGTCTGATTATTTGAAAACGTGGTAATGCCACCCGGATCATTGATTACAGTTGCTGTTCCAGCAAGATCAATACATTCTCCAGCACATACTTGTTGGTCTGGGCCTGCATCTACCACAACCACTGGGTTAACTACAACCACCTGAACGTTATCTGTACAGGTTCCTGTACTGGAGGTCATATTCACAGTGTACGTGGCGGTTGCCAATGGGCAGACCTGAGTTGGATTATCTCCCGGAAGATTGGTGGTGTAATTGTCGTGTTGCCAAACGTATTGCACGTTCGGGTCATTGACAATAATCTGAACATTGTCGATTCCCCAGTGGTCATATTGCGCTCCAGAATCGGCATCCTGAAACCAACGGAATTGAACATTATTTGTCAGTGCAGCTGGTGGAATGGGGAAACACCAGTTGTTCCAATTTACGAGTTGCGGGTCGTTTCCTCCGTTAGGATCAAAATAAGTTATGGTTACCCAAGTAGCACCACCATTAATTGAGTATTGAAGATAAACACCTTCTTGCGGTTCATCAGGGCCCTCACAAGGTGACGCATCTCCCTGTGCGGCAAAAAGCATATCGAAACAGACGGTGCCACCTGCAGGTGCTACTGCAGGCCCGAAATTCAGGGGTAAGGTCTCCAGCGAACGTGGTGCTGCTGATTGATCTCCCATCCAAAGGTGGTCGGTTCCATCAACCCCATTCGGACTGCATGGATTGGTAAATGTAGCCTGTTGTGTAAATGACCAGCCTGTAAGGGGCTGTGTGTTGAAATCCTCTTCAAAACTGATGTTGCCTGAAGTTGAACCAACGTGAGAAAGAGTAACACATTCTCCACAAGTTATTTCGGAATTGGTTGAATTGGCCGTTACATCGCATTGGGCAAACACATCAACACTAAAAAAAGCGACAAGCGTAATGGCAGCGAGTAGAGAAATAGGTCTACTTAACTTCATTAACTTTAATATCAACAAGTTCATAATTGGTCAGTTTTTTAACCTTCTCCAAATTCAGCATTTGCGAGAAGATACGTAGGCCATTGTTCATATCGCAAGTTCCTTGTGCTTTTCCATTTGCTTCAATGGTAAGGGAAACGGTGTGTTCGGGACTGGTGGAACTGCATGAATTGCATTTTCCATCGAACCAAATATTCTTCTTAAACGAGAACTCAACTGGATAAGGATTTTCATTGAAAACAGTCAGAAGGACGTACTCTTTTGATGTTCCGTTCCTGATGTTTTCGCACTTCTCCAAGGAAGATTTTATTGTGACTCCGTTCTTGGTGATCAAATCGTGCGTTCTGTCGAGAACTGATTGAGAGAATGCTGAAAAACCGACAAGTGAGAACAGAACAACCGTGGTTGTGCACAACAGGCAATGACGAAAGCTGGAAAAATTCAAAACTTAGCTAAAGGTTAATATGACTAGTAGACTCACAGCCTTTGTTGTGGTTGCTATTTGGCGCAACAAGTTGCACATAATATTTAAGTAATGGTAATGTATCAGTGGTATGAAATTCGCGACAAAAAGTATAAACAACGATTTAACGCGCCTGTGTTTTTCCTGACAAATAAGAAGTGTGCTATCTCAGGACGGTTACGTGACCGCGATACGTGTGTGGGTCTCCTTTCAGATCGTTGACCCTAATCGTCCAAACATATACTTCGTTTGCCACGTCCATTTGCTTGAAATCACCATTCCAAGGTTGGTCAATGTCAGCAGAAAAGAAAATCTCTTCGCCCCAGCGGTTGTAGATGGTCAGTTCGTACGAATCCCAGTTAACGCCTTCTCCATATCCCCGAAAATAATCGTTGCGGCCATCGTTATTTGGCGAGAATGAATTGGGTACGTAGAACATAAAATCGGGTTCAATAACTACTTGTTTTCTGGTCTCACCTTCACAGCCATTAATTGTGGTCACTTTTAGCCAAACAATGTAGGAGCCTGTATCTGTGTAAGTGTAGGTTGGATTTTGTTCGATAGACCCATCTCCAGTTCCGAAGTTCCAATTCCATTCGTTAATTTGTCCTGTGCTCAAATCGGTAAATTCAATCATTCCATCAAGCACATTCGTAACCTCAGGATCCATGCTAAAATTGGCATACGGAAGCGGATAAACCTCGATATAATCAGTTTTTGTAGTGTCTGCAACGCAACCATCAGCCGTTTGCACCTGTAACGAGACAGTGTAAGTTCCAGCTTGTGAAAATTGGTGATTAGGGTTCTGGCTGGTTGACGTATTTGCCCCCGAATCAGCATCATCAAAATCCCAGTTCCAAGTAACAGGAGTCGGATTCGTGTTATCGCTAAAATCTACGGTATGAATGTGACAACCAGTAAGTTCGTCTCCCACAAAATCAACAACTGGAAGGATAAAAACGGTAATGGTGCTAGATGCAAAGGCAGGAGGTGTTGTGCAACCATCTCTCACTGTGAAATTGTAGGTAGTTGTGCTGGCTGGTTGAACCTGCATTGGAAGACCCACAGGAGTTGAAAGGTCTGGGTTTAAATAGTAGGAATAGGTTCCATCGCCACCTGTTGCTATCAAATCAATAACGGCAAAATCGTACGGACAGATTCCTGTATCTGGGCTGGCAAGCGGACGGGTCACGTTTAACGATAATGGATCCTTAACAATTACTTGTACCGTGGTAGGCGCAGTTATGCAACCATTCGCATCCGAAACAGTGAGCGTATAGATTGTACTGAAAACGGGGCTGACAGTGGGGTTTTGAGTTGTTGTAAGAAGCGTTGGGTCGGTAGGGGTAGCCGACCACGTATAGGAACCGTAAGGTGTGATTCCACCGGTTACAATTGCGTTCAAATTTGCAGATTCACCAATACAGATTGGAGAAGCATTTGTAGTAGCGGTGGCAGAAAGTTTTGTTGGTTCAGTGATGGTGATGTTTGCTGATGCGATGCAGTTAACCGCATCTGTTATCGTAACCTGATAATTACCAGCGCACAGGCCAGTGGCCGTAGCGGCAGTTTGAGCGGGTACCGAATTCCAAGAATAAGTCAACGGTAGAATAGCACTAGCGGTGGCAACTACCGTGGCAGTTCCATTACAACTCTGAAAACAACTGGCATTTGTAAAATCAGTGATGCTAGCAGTAAAACCTGGTGTGCTTGTTACTTCGACATCAACAGATTCTGAACAGCCATTGTCATCTGTGACCGTAGCGGTGTAAGTAGCAGGTATAAGTCCGGTTGCTGCTGAATTAGTTTGAACAGGAACCGAATTCCAACTATATGTGTAGTAGGTAACAACCGTTCCGCCACTGGCAGTAACGCTTGCTTCACCATCAGGGTTGCCACAGTTTGATTGTAGGTCCATCATAGCATTCGCAACAATTGCTGTGGGTTCAGAAATCACGGTCTGAGCAGTTGCAAGGCATCCGTTTACGTCAGCTATACCCACATTATAGGTTCCAGCGCAAAGAGCAGCGGCTGCTGATGTTTGCTGGTTGCTTGGGTCATCCCAAACGAATAGGTAAGGCGCGATTCCACCCAATGCAACTGCAGTAGCTGTACCATCGCAACTACTATTGCACAATGCATTTGTTTGGTTTGGAATGCTGACCGAAAGATTGCTTGGGTCAAATCCTACTATTACTGTCGTGGATAGAGTACATCCATCAGCATCAGCAACCGAAACGTCATAGTTTCCTGAAGGTAGGTCGATGGCAGTTTGCGTGCTCTGTACTGGATTCGTTACCCAATTATAAGTGTAAGGTGAGGTTCCAGTGAGTGGGGTAAAACTTGCAGTGCCGTTATCTGCAGTACAAATTGACGGAGTAGATGATGTATTTGCAGTTAGGTCTCCTACAATAATATCCATTGTTTGTATATCACCGCAAGGGTCAGGAATAGTGTATGTGATTGTATGTGTGCCAGTACCTGCTGTTGCAGGGGCGAACATTCCTGCAGCATCGACACCAGTACCTGACCAAACTCCTCCAGCCGTAGCGGCAGTCAACTGCACCGGGTTATTTCCTGTGCACAATTGATTTGTCGGATTTATTGGGTCAATCGTTGCATCAGCATAGCCCGTAAAATCAAACATGACAGAATCGATAGCGCTACAACCCAGTTGATCCTGAATGAACAAGTAGTACCATTCATCATAGGTGGGAATAGGATTGATGGTTTGCGTAAATGAGTTTGTGCCCGGAGCAAGTGAAACGGGAGCCCCATTAAGACCAAGTTGGTACGTAAGAGTACCAGAGTTAGGTACTTGTTGTGGATTGGGGTTAATTGGAGTGGTAAGAGGCACCACGTAAATCGAAGCGGTAGCTGGAGTACAGGAATTATCATTGATGGTCGAGTTAATCGGACCTGATGCGTAATTAATGGTGGATGTTCCGTTACTGAAAGTGATGGTAGCATTAGTAAGTGAGCCAACATCCGCTCCAATGCAATCGTAAATCTGAACAGCCCATCCACCTTCTGCCGCATTGCAACCAAAAAGACTCGCAATACCACCTTGCGGGTAACTTGCTCCACCAGTTCCCGGGAAATTACCGTTGTAAAAGCCATAGGTTCCAGCAAGTGGAGTACCTGAGCCGCACATATTCAATTGATTATTGTTTGCTGTACTGAAACAAAGGTTATTGAGGTTGTTCCCGCTATTGCAGCAACATCCATTGGCGTTGTTGATTACATTCGGATTAGGAGACAAAGTTACTCCTGGGCTGCCACAGCTTGGCGGGCCAACAAGCACGAAGCCTAAGTCGGAAACATACGTGTGGTTAGCGCTAAAACAAACGGTAATGGTTGTATTGGCGTCTATAATAAAAGGTTCCGCACCTGGAGGAACGGGGTCCCAGTATGTAAATCCAGACGCATTAATTGTTCCATTCACATCAAAAGGCTCGCAACCTGGGTGGGTAGGGTCAAGGATAAGTGAAATGTCTACATCAACGGTGCTTACGTATACCCACGTAATGAACGTCTGGCTTTGGCCAGCGTTATTAGTTATGGTTACACGATAACCACCGGAAGCAAGATTCGAAACCGTTGAGCTTGGACCGTTACTAGTTTGGAAGCTTGTGTAAACGTGAGTTACGTCATTATATAGCCCCCAATCGAAGGAAAATCCAGGCCCAGCAATGGTAGGAGTGGCGGTGAGTTGACCTGTTACCGGATTCCCGTTGATATCAGGTGAGCAGAATACGAAAATCTGATCGTTTGCCACCCCATTGGTGTACTGGGTTGGCTGAACGTAGTCAGAGGTATTTGAAGTAATTTGACCATGAGTATCTACACCCGAAACAATAACGGACGCTAGTAGAAGTACGAGTTTGTAGACTTTGAGCATTACTGGTTTGAACGAGTTCAATTAACTATCGGTGTCGATACAATGTAACTGTTCCTTTTATTGTCTTAGGTTCAAACGTGTTGAATTTTTTCATGGTAAAAACATACACATACATTCCTTGTTTCACCTGTTTTAGCGAACCTGCATCAGAACCATTCCATTGTTTGTCAGGATTATCCGTTTGCCAAACAAGGCTTCCCCATCGGTCAAATATTTTTACGTTGTAGCTTTCAATTTCAAAGCTTTGGCCAACTGGTCCCCACGTATCGTTCAGTCCATCATCGTCAGGAGTAAAACCGCTTGGAATATAGAACGTGAAGAATGGGTCAACTTCCATGTACAGGAATGCTGTATCTGAGCAGCCATATTCGGGGTCGTTATGCGAAATAAGCATTACCAAAAAGACTCCAGACGTATCATACGTGTGCCAAGGGTCTTCTTCGTAAGAAATATCACCATCACCAAAATGCCATTCGTATGTCTCGGCTGCTGTGCTCAGATTTTCAAATTGCACATCGGGATTCACGAACTCTTCTGGTTTTGATCTACTTGTAAGACCAGCTAGAGGCGGTGGGATAGGCGAAACCGCAATCGACCCATCAATTTCGCAACCGTTCGAATCAGTTACCAGAACGGAATATTCTCCGTGAGATAGATTCTCAATCGTACTGAAATGATTCACCAGGTCAACCGAATAGTTGGCAGAGTCGCCACCCAAGTTGTTCCATACGTATGAATAAGGAGTTTTACCTCCTCTCATTTCGGCTAAGACTGCACCATTTTTTAGTAGACAGGTGTCTGCGCCTGAGCTCAAATCCAGTATCAACGGAAGCGGCTCTAAAACAGAAAGTGTGGTGTCTGAAACACAATTATTGGCATCAATTACAGTAAGCGTGTAAGCACCAGGCGCAAGAAACTCAATGGTATCTGTGGTTTGCATTAATGGGTCATTCCATTCGGTTTCGTATGGGGTAACGCCACCAATTGGCGTGGCATAAGCTCGTCCGTTGTTATCTCCGCTGCAGAGAATATCAGTATGTCCAGCATTCGGAACAAGCAATGGCGGTTCATCAATGGCGAAGTTCAATGATGTGGTGCATCCAACACCATCAGTCACGGTTGCTACATAATCTCCAGCAAAAAGTCCACTAAGGGTATCAATCCCTGTAACTCCGTTTACAGTTTGCATTTGAGCTCCAGTTGCATCCATCAATCCCAGAGATACTGGATACGTACTTCCAATTGGGTCAATTTTCACGAATCCATTTCCAAAACCAAAGCAGGAAGCGTCAGTAGGTGCAATCGTAATGTCTACATTTCCCAAGGTGACCAGAATGGAATCGACAACCGTTATAGCCGAGCAGGCAGAACGGTATGTGCAATAATACCAAGTTGGGGCTGTAGGTGTAACGGTGATTGAATTCATCGATCCAAGTACGTTTCCTTGCCCATCTGTCCATTCAATTACCTCTTGTCCTACAGGTATTGGGCTGAAAGGAATGGTTTGGTCGATTGTGTAGCTTCCAAATCCATTTGGAGTAAACCGCACCGCATCATTGGTTGCCGTCCATTGGGTGGGGAAGTTTCTTCCTGGAACAATTACAGCTTGTGTTCCACCAGCATTCTCAAGTCCATGTATGGCTGCACCCCCGTTCCAAGTGCTACAAAGTGGTTTGTTGGTGATGTAGGTTTCAATGATGTTCGTGTTCTCGTAGAGCACTACCTGCATAGTGAAGCTTAAACTGGTGCAGCTGAACATGGCAATGTCAACATAATCAACAATGAATGTCCCGTCTCCACAGTCAGCAGCATTTGTACCGCCTGAGCCTGCTGCTGGGTTAATATCCTGCCACGGAAACATAATGGCGTTGTCTGGTACTCCTGGAGTCGGACTTGCGCTACCAATTGCCCATGGAGAACCAGTTCCTGCCGTGCCTAGGTCAAATGTTACATATCCGTTAGATGAAGCAACGCACTGGGTGTAGGTGTTTCCGAAAAACTCAAAAGGAAAGCCAATGTTCAGAACTTGAGAATGAACGTCATCACTCGGAACATTCACCGAAGTAAAGGACGGAGAACTGGTTACCCCTGTAGTAATGGCTATAAGTGTTATCGGTGTGCCATTACAAACAGATGTGTCTGGTGGGCCAACATCCACCGTTTGCGCGTTTACAAAGTCGGGTGTTGTTTGAAACAACAGCACCGTTAATACCACAACGAGTGGAGTGAGTATGCTTTTAAATTTTGTGTAGTAGCTCATTTTATTTATTTCTCACGGTATTATCAAAGGTATAAAGTTGAAGTTAGCGAATCAGGGTGATGGTTCCGCTAAACGTCTTTTTCTTAACTATTTCTTCTTTCAGCACAACTGTCCAAGCGTAAATACCTGCGTCAAGTTTTACACCGTTGTTATTAAGCTTTCCGTTCCAAGGTTCGTTGGTCGAACTTGTCCGGTAAACCTCTTGTCCTTTCAGGTCCATTATCACCATTTCAAATGCCACTCCCATTTCTGGTAATGCCCTCGGCATGAAAACTTCATTGTTTTCGTTGCCATCAGGACTAAATCCATCATAAGCCAACAAATCCTTATGACGGCTTTCCGTATACCATGTATCCGATTGAGTACAACCAAAACTGTTGCTAACAATCAGTTCAACATCGGACTTTCCGCTTCTAAAAAGATGATTTACCGAAGCCCCATTGATCATAGAGCCATCCGAGAATTTCCAAGTTGCCGTTTCATTCGATTTAAGAACGGTTTCAAAATGGTAGAAAGGAATGGCATCGTATCCCGGTAGTTTTTGAGACACATCTAAAGTTGCTGTAGGCACAGGACTCACATTTATAGTAATGGTTCGTTCTGCTGCTTTGCTGCCATTTTCTGTTTTCAGCGTA
>JBDNJH010000275.1:0-18843 GCA_041687875.1 Flavobacteriales bacterium
ATTAACGACTCCTTGTGCTATTGAGTCAGTTGAGCCACAAAATACAAGTGCAAGTGCGATAAGAAAGTGCTTTGCTGGAGAGTGTAATCTTGTCATCATTTGTTGAGTTCTAGTATGATACTGGTATCAAATTTCAGCTAATTCTGATTTTTGAACTATAAAGCTATTCTTTTGCTTTGGATTCGGATGTAAAAAATGTTCCGACATTTAACTTTCAACTTGTCCATACTGTAAAGAATAGAGACTTTTGAACGAATAATTCCGAAGACAAGTTCTGTCGTTGGTCGATAAACATTGCTATGAGTTGGAGAGATAGAAGAAGTACATTGAACTTGAGTACGCAACAGATGCAAGGTTGGGTAAGGTCATCTTCGTGCGTGGTTCAGATAAGTGTACAATCAACTGAGGTTAAAATTGTACCTGCTCCAACTATTAAGTTTTCGACTCTTGTTGGGGTAGGAGTTGAAGATGAAATTATTGGAACAGGATGGGGAGATTTGAAGAAACTTCGGAAATGGTTGTCTGATAAGGATGATTTGGTTTTGGGTTACTTTTCGTATGAGTTGAAGAACCTAGTGGAGAATTTGGAGTCTATAAATCCAGATAGAATCGCGTTTCCATTGTTTCATTTTTTTGTCCCAAGAATGGTCTATTTTGTTGGTAGCGATGGGTTGGAGTGCTATCATCATGGGGAAATTCCTAATCATGTTGATTTGCAAGGTTCTGCCAAATCTGGAAAGGTCGGTTGTTTAAAACTTCAACAACGAAAAGAGGAATATGTAAATAAAGTGCAGAAGCTTCAAAAGCATATTCAACTTGGAGATATTTATGAAGTAAACTATTGCGTGGAGCATGGCTTTGAGGAAACGATAATAGATCCGTATCGGCTTTATCAAGAGTTGCAGGAAGCTTCTCCAGCTCCATTTTCTTGCTATGTTGCTCACAATGGCAAGTATTTGATGAGTTCTAGCCCAGAAAGATTTATGCGGAAATCTGGAAATACGTTGGTTTCTCAACCTATGAAGGGAACAAACCGAAAAACGGCTGATAATGAAACTCAAAAGGCCAGTTTGAGGAATGATTTGAAAGAAGTGGCCGAGAATGTGATGATTACTGATCTTGTAAGAAATGACCTTTCAAAGAGTGCTAAGAAAGGCAGCGTGAAGGTGGACGAATTGTGTGGAATTTATGAATTTGAACATGTTAACCAAATGATTTCTAAGGTTTCAGCGGTACTCCGAGATGATGTCCATCCTTTGGATGCGATTCTCAATGCGTTCCCGATGGGTTCGATGACGGGAGCTCCGAAAATTCGGGCAATGGAATTGATTGATGAACACGAAAACTTTTCACGAGGATTGTATTCAGGGGCGGTCGGCTACTTTACGCCAGATCTTGATTTCGATTTCAACGTGGTAATTCGAAGTATTCTATATAATGAACAGAAAAAGGTGGTGACGTTCCCAACTGGAAGCGCCATTACCATCAATTCTGACCCCGAAAAGGAATATGATGAATGTATGTTGAAGGCCGAAGTCATGCGAAAAGTGCTACTGAATCATGCAAAGTAGTTTCCTCCATTCCATGGATTTGTTTGGGTTTTTAGGTTCAAACAAGAAGATTTTGGTTGCGGTAAGCGGAGGTGCAGATTCAATGGTGTTGGCCTCGCTAATTCATGAAAATGGGTTTAAGATTGCTCTTGCGCATTGCAATTACCAGCTGCGTGGTGCCGATTCTGACTCAGATGAAAAACTGGTCAAAGATTGGTGTGCAGAGCGGCACACTCCGTTTCATTCTAGGAAAGTTCCAACCCAGCAATTGGTTGATGAAACCAATGACTCCATTCAAATAGTGGCCAGAAAGGCACGTTATGACTTTTTTAATGAATTGATGAATGAGCATGATTATGCAACAACAGCTCTCGCTCACAATTTAGATGATCGCATAGAATCACTCCTTATAAACGTACTGCGCGGAACTGGTTTTCGCGGATTGCAAGGAATGCCATCCAAGCGGAAAGGAATTATTCGTCCATTGATTGGAATCGGCAAGGATGAAATTAGAGCCTACGCCAAGAAAAATGGAATTCCTTTTAGAAATGATAGGTCAAATACGGAGACGTATTATTTACGGAATTGGGTGAGGCTTCGTTTACTCCCAATGCTCAGTCAAATCGATTCTGAAGCGTTTTCCAAACTCCAGAAACTGACGGAGCGAGCTGAAAAGGAGACCCCAAAATATGACAAATGGGTTAAAGAAAAGCTGTCTGAAACAACTTCAGAAGATGGCTTGTCTGTTGAAAGTATTCGGAATAGCGCGGCTCCATTTACGCTTCTAAAAGAGTTGCTGAAGCCTAAAGGATTTTCGTCAGATCAGGTTTTTGAGGTCTTGGATATTTTGAATTCTGAATCGGGAAAAGAGGTGGTTTCCGAAACGCATCGGGTGGTTAAGGGCCGCAATCAACTAATCGTTATAGAGAAGAATCTATCCGAAAGAAAACCAGACCTGCACTTTGAAATAGTTGATAGAATTGACCTAAAATCACTGGGACAACCTCAAAATGTGGCGTTGCTTGATGCGGATATTTTCGAAGTTTCAGAAGGTGATTTATCTACCTTGGAAATGGAATTCGTGCTTAGAAAGTGGGAGCAGGGAGATCGATTTAAACCATTGGGAATGACCGGTTGGAAAAAGTTGAGCGACTTTTTTGTCGATGAAAAACTTTCCATAATTGAAAAGCAACAGGTTTGGCTTCTAACCTATCAGAATAAAATTGTATGGGTGGTTGGATATCGGATCGATAATCGGTTCAAAGTTTCTAGCAAGACCAAAATGGTTCTGAAAATTACCGTTTGATAGTTGCCCTCATCGGATTGAAAAGCAAAAGAAAACCCCGAACTACTTTCGCTGTTCGGGGTTCAATCTTTCTAATCAGAATTCCTTTAGAAAGGAGACGAATACATTGCGGTAGACGCGATAAATCGCGTCTCTACCAAGGATACTTGTTCTCGTCAATAATCACTTTGGCGATTCTTCTACGCGCGTCTTTAGAATTGTAGATGTCCGTTTTTGTGAATCGCTTCAGGCCAAGAACCATCATTTTCAACTCATCGCCTTCGGCATAAGAAGAAATGGCGTCTTTTCCCCATTTCCAAATGTTGTCGGCAGTATCGGTAATGTAAACCCGAACCATGTCAATTTGAGCAGATGCAGCTTCTTCGCCTTGGATACTTGCTATTTTCTCAGCACGGAGAAGTGCAGATTCAGCCGTGTAAATAGCAATAAGTATGTCAGCTATATTCATCAGCACTTCCTGCTCTTTTGCCAGACTTGCGCTCAATTTCTGAACCGCAGAACCAGCAACCATCAATGCCGCTTTCTTGAAGTTCACTAAGTAGCCTTTTTCCTTTCCGAATAGTGAATCGTCAGCTTCTGCCAATTCAGGAATGCTCATCAATTCACCGGCAACTTTTTGCGCAGGTCCCATCAGGTCCATTTCGTCTTTCAGACCTTTTTGCAACAGCATGTTTACTGTGAGCATTCGGTTAATCTCGTTGGTTCCTTCAAAGATTCTGTTGATACGAGCATCACGATACGCACGCTCAACGGGTGCTTCGGCACTAAAGCCCATTCCACCATAAATCTGAACTGCTTCGTCAACGATATAGTCGATTGCTTCCGAACCGAAAACCTTCAGCATAGCACATTCAACCGCGTATGACTCAACGCCTTTTAGTTTCGCTATTTCAGGAGTCATTCCTCCTGCAATGAAACTATCAATACAGTTTTCGATGTCCTGACCCGCACGGTATGTGGCAGATTCGTTTACCCAAGTAAGAATGGCTTGTTGTGCCAATTTGTGCTGAATGGCACCATACTTAGAAATGGGGCGACCAAATTGCTCTCGCTCGTTTGCATAATTTACAGATTGTGTGATTGCTTGCTTTCCTCCACCGATTCCGGCAGCGCCCAATTTGATACGACCAATGTTTAGAATGTTCACAGCAATCTTGAATCCGTTTCCTCTTGTAGAAAGCAAATTCTCAACAGGGACTTTTACGTTACTGAAGAACACCTGACGGGTTGAAGAACCTTTGATGCCGAGTTTTTTCTCCTCAGCGTTTAAGGTCAATCCTTCTGAACCTCCATCAACGATAAAAGCTGAAAGGTTCTTGTCGTCATCAATTTTGGCGAAAACGGTGAACACATCTGCAAAACCTGCATTTGTAATCCACATTTTCTGTCCGTTCAGGATGTAGTGTTTTCCATCTTCAGAAAGAACAGCCTTCGTTTTTCCTGAGTTTGCATCCGAACCAGCACTTGGCTCGGTTAGGGCGTAGGCAGCTTTCAACGCTCCCGAAGCCAAACCTGGCAAGTAACGAGCATGCTGATCTGCATTTCCGTAGTACTGAATTGGCAAAGTTCCGATTCCTGTGTGAGCCGAAATAGCCACAGAGAATGAATGACCATGACCTGTAGCCTCAGCTACCAAACAACTTGTGTTGAAGCTTGCGCCCATTCCACCAAATTCTTCGGGAACTGTGATGGCTAAAAGACCAAGCTCACCTGCTTTGTCCATCAAGCCTTTCATCAAACCTTCTTCCATTGAATCTATTCGATCCAAGTTTGGAGATACTTCTTGCGCGATGAAATCACGACACGTTTGCGCAATCATCAATTGCTCTTCTGTCCACTCTTCTGGTGTAAAGATGTCTTGAAAATTGGTTTCTCTAATCAGCCACTCACCACCTTGGAGTGCTTTTTTTTCTAGTGTATCCATTTGATAAAAATTTATTTGATAATTAGTCAATTTGATGATTTGATGAAAAGCTGTTGGAATTGAAATGAGCATTATCTCATTGTCAAATCAGCTCATCATAGAATCGTTCTACATCATCTCAAAAATTCCAGCAGCACCTTGTCCTGTTCCCACACACATGGTTACCATTCCGTATTTACCGCCTGTTTTCTTTAATTCGTTCATTACCTGAACAGTCAACTTTCCACCAGTACATCCAAGTGGGTGACCAAGCGCGATTGCTCCACCGTTCACGTTCACTTTCGTGTCGTCTAATCCAAGTGTGCGAACAATAGCCAACGATTGAGAAGCGAATGCTTCGTTTAATTCGATGATGTCCATTTGATCCTGTTTCAACCCAGCTTGCTTCAATGCAGCAGGAATGGCTGTGATAGGACCAACGCCCATTTCACGAGGTTCCAAACCGGTCACAGCATAACTCACCACGCGTGCAATTGGTTCAACGCCAAGCTCTTTTAATTTCTTTTCTGACACCACAATGACAAAAGCAGCACCATCCGAAGTTTGAGAAGAGTTACCAGCAGTTACAGTACCACCTGTTTTGAAAACTGCGCGGAGGTTGGCAAGTGCTTCCAGCGAAGTGCCTTTACGTGGTCCTTCGTCTGTATCGACCACGTAAGAACGTTCTTGACGCTTCTCGCTTGCATCCAAATAAACCTCGTTAACTGTAATTGGAACAATATCATCCTTGAATCTTCCGCTTGCGATAGCAGCCAAGGCTCTATCGTGCGAACGAACGGAGAAAATATCCTGATCCTCGCGACTGATGTTGTACTTCTCCGCAACTTCTTCGGCAGTCAATCCCATTCCCCAGTACCAATCTGAATGGTGCTTCGCAACTTCATAGTTCGGGGTAACAGTCCATCCGCCAAATGGCATTGGGCTCATGGTTTCTACACCACCAGCGATGATGCAATCGGCCATGCCGGCATTGATTTTTGCTGCTGCCATGGCTATGGTTTCCAAACCTGACGAACAGTATCTGTTCACGGTGACACCTGGAACTTTCACGGTATCCAATCCCATCAAAGAGATCATTCTACCGATGTTCAGTCCGAGTTCGGCCTCTGGTGTAGCGCACCCTGCCATCACATCGTCAATTGTGTCTTTATCCAAATTGGGTACAGATGCCACCAAATGTTTAATGACCTCAGCAGCCAGATCATCAGGGCGGGTGAATCTAAAAACTCCTCTTGGTGCCTTTCCTATGGCTGATCTGTATCCTGCAATTATATATGCGTCCATTTTATTTAATGTTTATCGTTTGATTCTTTTGTTCTTCTTGTCTTTTAAGTTCCTCAATCGAAACTCCATCTTTTGCAATCAGCGTGTCGTTCTTGTAGGTAAATATGCCGCTGAGGTCTCCGAAAGTGTTGTAGAATTTCCAATCTCCTTCCTTTTTCCCGCGTTCGTAATTTCCCTCTGAACTGACCTCGCCCGTATTGTGATAGTACTTGACCCAGTAACCCGTACGCTTGTTCTTGTCATACTCACCCTCCATTTTGGTAGTGCCCGTGTAAAAGAACTTCTTGTACTCGCCATGTTTTTTTCCATCGTAATACTCGGCCTGCTCCATAAGTTCGCCCGAGTGAGGGTAATAACGAATGGATTTGCCATGCTTTTTGTCGTTTTGATATTCAATTTCGGCAATAAGCAATCGCGAAGCGGAATAGAGTTTCCAAAGTCCTTGCTTGCGGTCAAATTCATCCTTAATGTTTCTGTGCTTGTCTTTCCGAGGGGAAAACTTTGGTCGTTCCGAAGACTGACCGAAGAGCACCAACGGAGCCGCGAACAGCAGAAATATGAGAATGAATTTGACACGTAGCTTAGGCATTTGTTTCCTTTGATTTGGCAAAGGAAAGGATCAGTTTCTTAATGGTCTTCCTGTGGTAACTAGACTCTGCATCCTTTCCATCGACTTTTTGGTCATGGCCAATTTGAGGAATGCTTTCCGCTCCAGTTTCAACAGATATTGTTCCGAAACTTCTGTTGCCGCTGAGAGGTCGCCTCCTGCCAAAACGTAACCGAACTCTTCAGAAATAATTCTGTCATGTTCAGAAATGTACTTGGCGCTTTCCATGCTCCTTGCACCTGCAACGAAAATTCCAAGGCCTTTCTTGCCCAGCACCTTAATATCTGTTCTTTCAACTGGTTGAGAATAACCCTGCTCATGAAGCTCAATTACTGCACGTTTTGCTCGCGCAATGCGTCTTTCCGAACTCACACACACTTCATCAATTCCCTTACGGAAGATGCCTAGTTCGAATGCTTCTTCAGCTGAGGTGGCAACCTTCGCCATACCAACAGTTAGGAAACGCTCTCTCAAAGCTGGAAGCTCCAAGTTGTCTTTCTGGAAATCGTCAGAAGCTCTCAAAGCCATTTCTTTCGATCCAGCTCCAGCAGGAATAACTCCAGCTCCAAACTCAACAAGTCCGATGTAGGTTTCTGCTGCCGCGATAACTTTATCAGAGTGTAGGCAGATTTCGCAACCGCCACCCAAGGTCATTCCGTGAGGTGCAGAAACTACAGGAATTGACGAGTAACGAATTCTCATTACCGTGTCTTGGAAAGCCTTAACAGCCATATCCAATTCTTCCACTTCCTGCTGTGCAGCAAGCATGAAAATCATTCCAAGGTTTGCTCCAGCAGAGAAGTTGTCGCCATTGTTGGCAATTACAACGCCTTTCCATTTCGCATCGCCTTCGGCTAAATCGATTGCTTTGTTGATTCCTTGCAAAATTTCACTTCCGATGGTGTTCATCTTCGTGTGGAATTCCAAGTTCAAAACACCATCGCCAATATCAAAAATGGTTGCTCCGCTGTTGCTCCAGACCACCTTTGTATCCCTTAGGTTATCCAAGATGATAAGATCTTCCGTTCCGGGAACAACTTTGTACGATTTCGATGGAATGTCGTAGTACAATTTCTTTCCATCCTTTACAGAATAGAACGTATTGCAACCAGCCGCAAGCATGTCGTAAACCCACTGCGCAGGTTTCTTTCCTGCGGCTTCCATTAGTTTTGCAGTTTCTGTAACTCCCAACGCATCCCAAGTTGTGAATGGCCCCAACTGCCAGCCGAACCCGGCACCAAGTGCATCATCTATCTTATATAGGTCTTCCGTGATTTCAGGAATTCTATTCGATACATATTGAAACAATCCGTAGAACGCTTTTCTGTAGAATTCGCCCGCTTTATCTGTTCCGCCAGCAAGAATTTTCATTCGAGCTTTCAGGTTGTCTTCAGCTTTCGCTGCTTTCAATGTTGGGAACTCCACTTTCGCAGGCTCCTGATATTCCATTGTTTTAAGGTTCAACTCAAGGATGTCTTTTCCAACTTTCTTGAAAAAACCTTGTCCTGATTTGGAACCCAACCAGCCTTTTTCGGTCATTTTAGAGATGTAGCTTGGCATCTCGAAAGTTGCGCGAGCCTCATCATTTGGGCAGTTGGCTTTCAATCCACCAGCAACAAGTACCAGCGTATCCAATCCAACCACATCGCATGTTCTGAAAGTTGCAGACTTGGCACGACCTAAAAGCGGCCCAGTCATCTTATCAACCTCCGTTACAGTAAGGTCCATTTCTTCCACCAAGTGAAAAAGTGCCTGAATACTCGCCACACCAACACGGTTAGCGATAAATGCAGGCGTGTCTTTACAAAGAACCATTGTTTTTCCGAGGAAACGATCACCGTAATCCATCAAGAAATCAACCACCGCTTGATCTGTTTTAGCCGTTGGGATAATCTCCAACAATTTTAGATAACGTGGTGGGTTAAAGAAGTGCGTTCCGCAGAAATGCTTCTGGAAATCTTCGCTTCTTCCTTCCAACATTTGATGGATTGGAATGCCTGAAGTATTTGAAGTGATAAGAGTTTCTGGCTTGCGGTATTTCTCAACCTGCTCAAATACTTGCTTCTTGATGTCAAGTCGCTCAATGACGACCTCAATGGTCCAATCGCACTCAGCAATTTTGGCCATATCATCTGTAAAGTTTCCGGTCTTGATGCGGTTCGCATACGACTTCTTGTATAGTGGATTTGGATTCGATTTGATGGCAAATGCCAGTGCATCGTTCACAATTCGGTTCCTCACTGCAGGATGATCGGTTGTCAATCCTTTTGCCGCTTCTGTAGCGTTCGGTTCTCTTGGCACAATGTCGAGCAAAAGTACTTCCAGGCCGACATTCGCAAAATGGCACGCAATCCGCGAGCCCATTACGCCAGAACCAAGTACTGCTACTTTTTTGATAGTTCTCTTCATTTGTTTTTTATTAATTCCTTATTGATTCATGTTGAATGACTGTCCACTTTTGTTCCCAAAATCAGCAGAATGTGTCATGCTGAACTTGTTTCAGCATCTGTTTAGACCCTGATTCGCCTGAGGCGGACAGGGTGACGGTATCTGATAATCATTGTTAATTCTCAAATTTTTAATTGATTGATGTTTACTTTATCGTATATCGACTTCTTGTCGATGATTTCATTGATTGTATTGGCCACTTCGAAGAACACATCCAACTTCTCAGGTGGAACAAGATTTCTCACGGCTTTGTTGAAAGCTACCACACCAATTTTAGCCAATTCGCGCTTTTTCTTGCCCTCATCGGTCAGAAAAATTCGCATTACGCGGCCATCGGTTGGGTCGGATTTCCGTTGCAGGTAGCCCTTGTCTTCCATGCTCTTGAGCATACGGGTCAGGCTGCGAGGCTCCATTCCTAAGGCAGGCGCAATCTTGGTGGCAGGTGTTCCGTTTTCTACGTCAATGTTCAGCAGAACAAAACCAGAAGCTGCACTTACATCGTGCTGTGCGCCCGTGGTATTGTAAAGTCTGGAAATGGCGTGCCACGTGGTTTTCGTAGTAAAACACACACTTTCCTCAGGTCGCAAATGCCGTTTTTCAGCCATGGTTCTGCGAATGTATAAAATAGTATGCGTGCATACCAAATGTTTAAAACTATTATGCACGCATACGTTTTCTGGAAGACAAAAGAGAAGTCGGAAGGCTTTCCATTTTATATACATTGCATCCAGTAATCGAAGCTATATCACATGAAATCACTCAGAATTGTAATCGCACTTTTATTAGCAGTCGGTCTTGGCTTCGTTACGCTCGGGTCAGATTATTTAATCCATCTGGGAATTGCCAATTGGAATTTTGGATGGATGGCCAGCTATCTTTTTCCGAAAGGCTTGCTCTTGGTTCTTACCGTTGCTTTGATTGCCATTGTTTTGCCAATGCTTCGTTTATCAAACGGCTACAAGTTTTTGATTGGTTTTTTGATTTTAGGATTGAGTGTCGGTGGGTATCTCATCGTTAATCCACCATATATTGAGTGGACGAAAACAGGAATGAATCTGACTGATGAAACGTCCGGAATTCCGATTGAAGACTATCTCAATCAAAACCAGGCTGATTTTGATGGTCTTGTTTGCTTGGCACTCCCAGGTTGCCCTCATTGTGAGGTTGCGATTTCAAAATTGGCGCTCATGAAGAAGCGCGTTCCAAAATTGGACGTTCTCGTTTTCGTGTTTACCGAGGATTCGGCAAGCGTTGTTTCTTTCCAAAAGAAAACGGGCGTAGATGAGCTTCCGTTCGTTATGGTTCCCGACCCAGCAACTTCCAGTGAGCTTTGTCAAGGGACGTTCCCAGCGTTTCTGTATTTCAAAAACGGAAAAATCGTGCACCGTTGGTTCAACCCAGAATTCGGCTACCCAGCTTTGGACTGGGTGGAGGCTGGATTGAATTGAGTTTCGAGTGCTTTGTGATTTGAGCGGAGCGTTGTGTGGTTACGTCTGTTCAGGAAAGTGTAGCAACTGGCCAAGGGTTCCGATACTGGATTCGAGTAGAAGGGCGGTCTATTTTTCAGAATTCAAGGCTTGAAGTTTTTCCATCATCCCTAAAAGGCCGATTACCTCCACATCAGCACCTATAGGATATTGCTCATCACCGGAATAAACAACGAAGGTTTTGTCAGGCCTGATGTCTTCCATCGCATTGTAAAAACCTCTTTCGGGGCGGGGCGAGAGCCCACGTTTTATTTCAATAGCCCAGATCCCATCCGAACCGCCCAATTCTAGAACAAGATCCATCTCTGCACCATTAGTAGTTCTATAGAAGCTGGCTTTTGCGTGTTCTGGGGCTGCGGCCAAAATATTCTCAATTGCAAACCCTTCCCAGCTAGAGCCTACTACTGGATGTCCAGCAAGCGTATTTGCATCTTGAATACCCAGCAAAGCATGAAAAAGGCCGCTGTCTCTAACGTAGGTTTTGGGCGATTTTACAAGTCGTTTACCAATGTTCTTATGATATGGCATCAGCCTACGCACTAGGAGCAAATTGGAGAGCAGATCCACATAGGTTGTAACGGTTGGCGAACTCACAGATAAACCTGAAGCCAAACGTGAACTGTTTAGCATTGTTCCTTGAGTGTGCGCCAGCATGGTCCATAATCGTTCAAGTGTTTCGGAAGGAATTCGTGGGCCGAATTGCGGTACGTCTCTTTCCAGGTATGTTCGGATGAAGTTTCGCCTCAGATTAAAACTCTGCTGACCTGTTTTTGCCAGATAACTGTCGGGAAAACCGCCTCGCAGCCACAGCTTGTTCATAGATGCCAAATCGTTCTCCACTTCCAACACGTCCAACGGATGCATGTGGATGTATGAAATGCGACCAGCCAGTGTTTCGCCAGATTGTCGAAGAAGGTCGATGGCGGCTGAGCCGAGAATTAGAAATCGTTTATTTCTGTTTCCGTTTCTACGCCCTTCATCTATTAACCCTCGCATTGGTTGAAAGATTTCGGGCATCCGATGTATCTCATCTAGAATAACCAGCTTATCGGCATGTTGGCGTAAAAACAGTTCTGGGTCGCTGAGTTTGTTTCTGTCAGTTGAAGATTCCAGATCTAAGTAGATGGATGGGGTTTGCTGCCCGATAATATGGGCAAGGGTTGTTTTACCAGCCTGTCGTGGCCCCAGAAGCGCAACGGCATCTTGGTTTTCTAGTGCATTAAGCACGTTTTGAGTAACTCTTCGTGAAAACATCCATGCAAATTTAAAACATAATTTTAAATATGCATGGTAAGTTCATGTGCTAATTATTTTTTTCAAGAATTTATAAATGGATAATTAGTGTTTAAGTTACTCGATTCTTGAAGTGAAGTGGTGAATCAATCCATTAACTTCGCTGTTAGAATACAATTATGCCCCTTAAAGTAAATCTCAATAGAATTGATGAACTCCAAGCCGAAATTTTGGCTGTAGGAGAACTTGATGTTGAGGTGAAAAAGCGCATCAATTATAAATTTCGGCTAGATTGGAATTACCACTCCAATTCCATGGAAGGAAATACGCTTACCAAAGAAGAAACGCGGAGCGTGATGGTTGGAAACTTGACCGTTGGTGGAAAGCCGTACAAGGATGTAGCGGAAATGCGTGGTCATGATGATGTTGTTCGGGAAATTCTCAAAATTGGTAGAGGTGAGTCCCGCCTTTCGGAAAAGCGCGTGAAGGACATTCATCGTTCCATTATGTACGAGGAAAATCCGAAAAAGCGAAGTGAAATAGGTGAGTGGAAAACGAAGAACAATTACGTTCTGAATTACAAAGGAGAACGTTTCGATTTCAAGTCGCATAGAGAAGTTGCAGATGAAATGCACAGCCTGTTGAATTTTCTCAATGCCAAAATTGACCGATTAAATGCGGGGAAGAAGGAAATACATCCGCTTGAGGTTGCCAGCAACTTTCATCTCTGGTTTGTAACCATTCATCCATTTTATGATGGAAATGGGAGGACTGCGAGATTACTGACCAATTTGTTTCTGATTTCGCTGGGCTTTCCGCCTATCATTATCAGAACGGATGAAAAGGAAAAGTACAACCGCTATTTAGGTGATATTCAGGCGTATGGCGGAAATTCTGACCTCTTCTCTGATTTTCTAGCCGATTTACTTATCCGTTCCCAGCAAATGGTACTGGATGCTATTGCCGGAAAAAGCATTGAAGAACCAGAGGATATTGATAAGGAGATTGATTTGTTTAAGCGAGAATTTGAGGATAACCCTGAATCAGAACCTTTAATGAAATCTCCAGTTTTAATAGCAATTATTTATTTGAACAGCTTGTCATATCTGTTCAGTCAATTTGAGTCCAAGCATCGAAAAATCGCCAACCTCTTTTCAACAACAGATATGGACTGTAGGATAAATAGCACTTGGAGTGGTCATTTGTCCTCTTTAAATAATTTGATGGTGGATGTTCATGCTGGAAAACCTGTTGAAATTCAGAAAATTCAGAATAAAGGTGGAAAATGGGAACCTGAAATAAATGTTATTTCCATTCACGTCAATCACTCTTCGTTTAAACGCGATACAGGTAATTATTTTGATGTCGAAAGCGTAGTTGCTATTGAATTCGGCAGGTTTGATTTTACCATAAGAGCGTCCGAGGATGTAGTTTATTCTTATTCAGCATCGCTGTCCAAGGATGAAATGAACCTCATGGTCTCCGAAATGATGCGAGGCGTGATGGAAGAGATAAAGAAGAAATCAGGTAACGGCACAAACTAAAACCACATTTCACTTTCCTGTTTTGATTCCAGAATCAGTCATGCTGCACTTGTTTCAGTATCTATTTAGACCCTGAAATAAATTCAGGGTGACGGTCTGTTTGATTCGCTTAGCTACGCCACCAACGCCCCATCCGCCACTTTCGTATTCGGTGTGTCTATGTTGATGTTTGGAATACGCTCTACGTAATTTGTTTCCAGACTGATGTGACCAAATTCCTCCGTCACTTTACCGCGTAATTTATAAACACCCGGCCCGCGAAATGGGTAGCGCGTAGCCACATTCGGGAATTGAACACTATTAATCCATTGTCCTTCCAAATCAATGAGGTTGCCGAAGGTCATGTACTGTCCATTGCTGGTGTGCGTACCTCTGATGTGTACGCGATAACCAATAATCTCTACCGTTTCGTTTATGTGTTGATGAATTTCTGAAGCGGTTGTGGTGGGCAAACCTGTTCTGTCAATGAGGTCGAAAGGCGAAATCGTGACAGGAAAACCTAACAGTTCCATTTCATCATAGGCGTTTTCAAGTTCATGATACCAGAGTTCGGGCAGTTTGAATTCCTTCACTTCAGTATCAAAAAGCTTCTGCTCAGGCCGCGAAATTTTGGTGTGACCCAGTAGAAAATGCGCGTCCCAAAGCAGTGCTTTTTTGTCCAAGCCTGTAAAACGAAGAGCTCCAATCCGAATAAGGATGCGTAGCTGTTCCAAGGAAACGGGAGTTCGTTTTACCAGATTGCGCAAATCTAGAAATGCACCATTTTCCTGCCGTTCCTTGATGAGTTCTTTCAGCATTTCGTGTTCCAGTCCATTCACCATACCAAGGCCAACATAAATGTCTTTTCCGAAGATGGTTGCACCACCATTACTATGGTTTATGCAGGGTAGATTGATTTTCGCTCCGTGCAGTTTGGCTTCGTGGAGGTAGAGTTCGCGCGAATAAAAACCACCACCGTTATTCACCGTGGCAACCATGTATTCCAGCGGATAATGCGCTTTGAGAAACAGTGCCTGAAAACTCTCCACCGCGTAGCTGGCCGAGTGACCTTTGGCAAAGGCGAAATTTCCGAAACTCATAATCTGCTCCCAGATTTTCTGAATGGTTTCCTGCGCATGACCTTTTGCAACGCAGTTGCTGAAAAACTGGTCTTTGATTTTCCCGAATTCATTACGCTCACGGAATTTCCACGACATGCCTCTGCGTAACACATCAGCTTCTTCTAAGGTCAATCCTGCAAACATGTGAGCCACTTTCAGTACATCTTCTTGGTACACCATTACTCCAAATGTGTCGTGTAGAATGGCGTACATCTCGGGCAGTTCAGCTTCGGCTGCTTTGCGTCTTTTCTCATCCTGAAAGCGGAGAATATATTCGCGCATCATACCGCTTTTTGCAACACCCGGGCGGATGATGGAACTGGCAGCCACCAAACGGTTGTAATCCTCGGCTTTTAGCTTGGTAAGCAGCATCCGCATGGCAGGCGATTCCACATAAAAAGCGCCCACGGTCTTGCCATGTTTCAATAATTTTTTGATGGCCACATCTTCCTTGAAACGTGGAATGTCGTGCACGTCAACATCTATACCTTGATTCGTTTTGATGATGGAAATCGAATCCTTGATTTTGCCCAATCCGCGCTGACCGAGAATGTCGAATTTGTGCAATCCCACATCTTCCGCCACGTGCATATCAAACTGCGTGGTCTGAAAACCTTTGGGCGGTAGAAACGTGGCGCTGTAGGAATGAATGTCAAGTTCTGGAATGAGTATGCCGCTAGAATGCACCGTGGTGTGGTTTGGGAAACCCTGAATTCGAAATCCGTATTTCAATACCAATTTTGAGAGATGGTCGAGCGAATTCACATCCAAATAGCGACTGTTGAGCCGCTCTATTTCTTCGGCAGCAAGGCCGAGCACTTTTCCCAATTCTCGGTTCACCGAACGGTCTTTGAAAGTGGAATAGGAGCCTTGCAACGCAGCTTTGGGGAAGCGTTCAAAAATGTAGCGCGTCACATCTTCACGGTCGCGCCACGAAAAATCAATGTCAAAATCTGGCGGGTTTTTCCGTGATGGATTGATGAAGCGCTCGAAGTAAAGATCAAGCTCAATCGGATCTACATCGGTGATACCTATAATGTAGGCCACCATACTATTGGCGCCACTGCCGCGCCCAATATGGAAGTAGCCCTTGTGCTTGGCATACTGAACAATATTGTGGTTGATGAGAAAGTAGCTGAAGAACTTCTTCTGCTCAATGATGTCCAATTCCTTCTTCAAACGGTCCAAAACCGTCTTGTTCGGATTTGGGTAACGGTATTTCAAATTCTGCTGGCACAGCTGTTCCAACCGTTCTTTATCCTCTTGAAATGAACCAAGAAAGTGATGTTGATTATGCGATACATTGTAATTACCGAACTCAAAATTGACCTTGCAATCATGTAATAGTCGCTCGGTATTGGCAAGGATATGTGGGAATTCGGCAAACGCATTGCGCAGCATATCGCAACTCCAAAACGTATCCTTTTCGGTTGTCTGTTGGTCTGGCGGTAATTTGCTTAGCAGACAATTCTGGTCGATGGAACGTAGCAGTCGATGCGTATTGTAATCGTACTTACTTCGGAAGGTCATTGGTTGGAGTGCCACCAGTTTTTCTCTCTGATTTGCCCACGGTGAAAGTTGCAGTCGCATCAATTCGGTTGGTCGTATTCCAATGAACTCATGCTCCTTCAATTTCCGTTTTGGAGCATTCGATAAGGGATAAATGATGTAAGCGTGGGAGAAATCGGGCGCTTCATTGGGGGAAATATCTTCGCCACTTCGACTTCGCTCAGCGCAGGCTCCCATCAACTGCTGCGAAAGATGCTTGTTGATTTCCTTGTAGCCGTCATTGTTCTGAGCCAAGGCTACGTACTTGGTCTGCGCTCCTTTTTTGAAATCAACTCCAACAACTGGGTGAATGTCAAACTCACGTGCCTGCCGCAGAAACTCCAAACAAGCAGCCGAACTGTTCACATCGGTCAACGCAACGGACTTTGAACCAGCGCGAATAGCAATTTCTAGCAGTTGCGTTGGGCTTACCGTTCCGTAATGGAAGCTGTAATATGTGTGGCAGTTTATAAGCACGAAGGCAGATTTTAAGGTCTATAGACCACAGACCATTGTCCACGGCCTCTGTTCTGTGGTCTGTAGACCGAACGCTATGGTCTATAATATCGACATTAAAGAGTCCATAAAGTAGACTTTTATTCTCTCAAAAAGTGTTGGAAGATTATAAAATGACATTTCAATGATTGGTTTTAATCTTCTATAAAACCAGTTGCGGCTTTCATTCAAATCACCGTACTTTGCGCTTGTTTAGAATCTGTCTAAATAATGAGGGAAATACGTGTAGGAATAGCTGATGCCCACTTTGTGGTGAGAGAGGGCCTGAAGTATGTTTTTTCGCACGATAAAAACCTTAAAGTTGTTGGAGAGTGTGCTGAAGGAAAGGACATTCCCAAGCTTTTAAAAGAGAATCTGGATGTGCTTGTGTTTGATTACGACCATGCTGATTACATTTCATTCGAAGACCTTCAGAAGGTTTTTAGGGTTGCACCCGATACAAATGTTCTGGTCATTTCTGCGCATACCGATACGGCCACGGTCAATCGCATCATTCGCCAACCGATAAAAGGACTTCTTTCCAAGGAATGTAGCGAAGCTGAAATTCTGGATGCCGTGAAAGCCACTTCAAGAGGTGATAAATTCTATTGCAACCGCATTTTGGATGTGGTCACCGAATCCAAGAAAGAAGGTGCTGGAAAAGATTGCGCACCGACCGTCCTTTCGCAGCGCGAAATTGAAGTGGTGGAATACATTGCGCAAGGGCTGACAGCGGGAGAAGTGGCGGATAAAATGTGTTTATCCGTGCATACAATTAACACGCATCGCAAGAACATCTTCAAGAAACTAGGCGTGAATTCCACCACGGAACTCGTTCGCTACGCGCTGAAGACCGCGCTTATCTGATTTCAAATTTCTCAGAGTCATTGCGGAATCTTCTTTAACAATTCGCTTTATTGAGAACAACTGTGCCATTACGGCCGTTGGATTCTATATTTACCTTCACAACTAAATTGACATTCATCAAATGGGCATCGCGAAATTTCTAGAAAAGAAAATCATTAAACATTTACCATCGGTAGCAAGGGCTGTGCAACGCAGCATGAATGATGATAAGAAGATTGATTTGATAATGAACGAAATGCGAAACGACCCTGAGATGGTGAATTCGTTGTTCCCTTATCGCGATAAGTATGCTGTGAACAGCAAGATGCCCGAAAAGTCGATGTCTAAGGAAGAAATCCTCGGGCAGATTAAGGAAATGCACACCTTGGAAAGTGCACCATGGAAAGGCGGCAAAATCTCTGGCTCATTTTATCATGGCGATCAGGATCATTACGATTTCTTGAACGAGGCTTTCGGATATTACTCACAGGTTAATTCTATTCAAAGAGATGTGTGTCCTTCGCTTACCAAGTATGAGGGGGAAATTATTGCGATGACTCTCGATGTTTTCAATGGAGATGCGGTGAATAAGCGGAACCCAGATGAAAAAGCATGCGGTTCACTTACAACAGGCGGAACCGACAGCATTTTTCAATCTGTGTATGCGCATAGAGAATGGGGAGCAGATCAGAAAAACATCACACAACCTGAGATTGTACTTGCCACTTCTGCGCATCCAGCTTTCTTTAAAGCGGCACACTATCTTAATATGAAAGCAGTTGTTGCCAAGCTTGACGAGAACTTTGAAGCTGATGTGGCCGATATGGAAAGCAAAATAACATCTAACACGGTAATGGTCATCGGTTCGGCTGGGAACTACGGCCACGGCATCATCGACCCACTTCAAAAACTCTCTGACCTTGCTGTAAAACACAAAATTGGCCTTCATGTAGACGGTTGTCTTGGTGGATTCATATTAGCATGGGCTCAACCGCTGGGAATTGAGTGTCCGGTATTCGATTTTCGTCTGCCGGGGGTTACAGCAATTTCTTCCGACACACATAAGTATGGTTATGCGCTCAAGGGAACTTCAACCGTGCTATTCAGCAACGAACAGCTGAGACGTTATCAATACTCAGGTGAGGTAGATTGGCCGGGTGGAGTCTACATTTCTACCGGATTCAATGGCAGTAAGTCAGGAGGATTGTTTGCCGCCACATGGGCAGCAATGATGCACTATGGTAAAGAAGGTTATATGAATCGCGCTAAGCAGATTTTTGATGTGAATCTGCGTTTGAAAAACGTAGTGCGTGCCATACCTGAATTAAAACTATTTGGAGATTCCTTATTCATGACAGCCGTTGGTTCTGATGAATTCAATATTTATCATGTAAATGATTATTTAAAAACAAAAGACTGGAGAATGAACGGTCAGCAACACCCGAACGGATTTCACTTCTGCATCACAGGG
>JBDNJH010000276.1:0-3941 GCA_041687875.1 Flavobacteriales bacterium
AAGTTGTGTCCAAATAGCATTCATTCGTTTGGTCAATAAATCGCTGCACGCGGTCTTCCATAGAAAGGTACCGGAAACTCATTTCCTCGTTTCCTAGGTAATTCAGTTGCCAAAAAACTTGCCACTCCGAAGCAAATGCGTGGCTTATATTCCGCTTTTCTAGTTCTGATTTTAGCTCGTTTAGTACCTGCATATCATTGAGGTGAGCTTCGAGCCAAAAGCTTACAAACTGCTTGTAGCTCAGCGTTGTAGGAATGAGTGTGGCGCACATCAATAAGGAAGATATTAGGTAAGTACTTGATTGCAGATGTTTGACTTGATTGATTGCAATCCAAACAAGCACCAGCATCATACCTGTAAAGAACGGCAGCAGGTACCTGCCTCCTCCAATACCAAAAACAACCGAAGGGAATAGCGAAAGTGCCATGCCCAAAACCAAAAGAATAAGTTGTATTCGCAGCGTATTCTTTCCGAGGATAATAACCCAAACCAACAAAAGGCAGGATAAGCCGAGAAAAAGTTGACTACCTAATTTGACTATTTCTGGAACAGGGTAGAGATCGCTGAATGAGAAAAACCCAGAGAAGACCGACCAGAATCCGCCAACGAAGTAATGAGTAATTCCATCGAGGTTGAATTTGCCAAAGCCGACAGGCAACCAAACAGCGTTATTTAAATATGCTGGAAGCTGCAGTAGAACAAGTAGCATAATTCCTACTCCAAAAGTTGGAGCGATGTGTTTGCGCTCTATTTTAATTAATCTGAAAACAAGAAGAGGCAATACGATGATGAGGAAAATGGGCTGGGCAACAAGAATCAAGGCAGAGATGCCGGCAACTTTAATCCAGTTTTTCAGTTCCCATTTGTCGTAAAGCAGCAGTTGTTCGGCTACGAAAGCAACGCCTACAAATGCAGTAAGGTATCCACCTCGCAACTTTGTTCCCCAAACCTGCCACGTGGGGAAAAGGCAAAGAATACCTGCCATCAACATAAAGGGTAAAAGCGGAAGTCCTTTGGTTCTGAAAATTTTCAGATAGCGTTGAATTCCGAGTGAGAAAATGAGCATTCCTCCCAATTTCAGGCTGGCCAAACCACTACCTAAGAACAGGATGAAAAATCCAGCGGCCAATGCCTCGAAAAACGAGAAACCGTACTGCTGACCGTAGAAATAAATCGGAAGGTTTCGTCCTGTGATGAGGTCACGACCCATAATTCCGACCATTGCTTCATCGCCATCAAAATAAACATGGTCACTAAGCAGATATGGCAAGCGTGCCAGAATGACCAGTACAAACGCGAACAGCCATTCAATCAAGAATGACTTTTCTACTATTGAGTAAAAACGATTTTTTGGTGCAGACAATTGAGTTGGTATTCCTGACGAATATATACAGAACGGGCCACCCTAAATGGGTAGCCCGTTTTAGAAATCGTATTTCTGAAGGTAACTACGGACGCTCAAACTGAGAGAAGAAGAAGTTTCCTTCAATCTCAGCGTTCTCATCGCTGTCCGAACCATGAACCGCATTCTTTGCTTTGCTTTCGGCAAATGCAGCACGGATAGTTCCAGCAGCAGCTTCAGCAGGATCAGTAGCTCCAATCAATGTTCTGAAATCGGCAACTGCATTGTCTTTTTCCAAAATGGCAGCAACAATTGGCCCTGAACTCATGTAATCAACCAACTCGCCATAGAAAGGACGCTCGCTGTGTACTTCGTAGAATTTTCCAGCCTGAGCAGCTGAAAGACTTGTGTATTTCATTGCAACGATGCGGTAACCGGCCTCATTAATCTTGGCCAAAATTCCTCCGATGTAGTTTTTTTCAACTGCATCAGGCTTCACCATTGTAAAAGTTCTATTAGTTGCCATGTAATGTTTTTGTGTGTTTTAAACTTGCCGCGAAATTAGAAAAAAGCCACACGCACCAATTGGTTAACTTCGAACCCTATAATTAGAACAAAGAAAGATTGAGCAAGACGGATTTTACTGAACTGAAAGAACTGCTTTCAACGCCTAAGAAAATTGCAATCGTATCGCACAAGAGTCCTGATGGAGATGCCATTGGTTCTTCGTTGGGGCTGTACCATTACCTTACAGGGAAGGGGCACGATGTGAAAGTGGTAATGCCGAATGATTATCCTATGTTTTTGAAGTGGATGTCTGGAACGGATAAGGTTGTAATTCATGAAGGAAATGAGAAACAGGCCGAGGCACTTATAAATGGTTCAGACGTGCTTTTTTGTTTGGATTTCAACACACCAAACCGCGCTTTCGGCTTGGAAGAAGTAATCCAACGGTCGGACAATGTGAAGGTGATGATTGATCATCATCCGCAGCCTGATGGGTTTGTAGATTTTATGCTTTCTGATACATCTGCCTGTTCAACGGCCGAGTTGGTGCACCGCTTTGCAGCCATGATGGGCGACAAAATTCCGAATAAAGAATCGGCCGAATGCCTGTATTGTGGCATCATGACCGACAGCGGAAGTTTCCGCTTTCCGTCAACAACGGCAGAAACGCATCGGATTGTGGCTGATCTGTTGGATCTTGGGGTTAAGAATGATGAGGTTTACAATCTGGTAAACAGCTCTAGTTCGGAGCATCGGTTGCGGTTATTGGGCTATTGCATTGATGATAAGTTGGAGGTTTTTTCGAAGTACCAGACAGCCTTCATTTCGCTTTCGATGGAAGAGAAGAAGCGATTCCATTTTCAGTCTGGAGATACTGAAGGAACAGTAAATTATCCACTTTCTATTCAAGGTGTGAGCTTCTCTGCCATTTTTATTGAAGCAGAAGATATTGTGAAGATCTCGTTCCGATCAATTGGCGATTTTGATGTAAATCAGTTCGCTCGCGATAATTTTGAAGGAGGTGGTCACAGAAATGCGGCTGGCGGAAAGTCGGATCTTTCGCTGCAAGAAACAATTGAAAAATTCGTTGGTCTGTTGCCGAAGTATGCTGATAAATTGAAATGAAAGCAGCATGTCAAAAGTAGCGTCATTGCGAGGAACGAAGCAATCTGTTTCTTTTTCTGGCCTTACTTTTTTCTGTTTTTTCTTCCTGTGATACGCAACCTGCTTATAAAGAGCAAGTTGACCCTGCAAAATATAAACAGCCGCTGATGGATGCGAACAAGGAGTTGGTGGCGCTAGAGCAGCAGGATATTGAAAATTATATGACGCGGCAGGGTTGGGACATGGTGGAGACGGGTTCGGGGCTTCGGTATCTGATTTATGAGCACGGAAATGGGCGAAAGGTGGAGGAAGGATTGGTGGTTCAATGCGCCTACGAGTCGGGTCTTTTGACGGGAAAAAAGTGCTACAATTCGGATAATTTGGGTCCGAAGGAATTTCTGGTTGGACGTGGCGGAGTGGAGAGCGGTTTGGAGGAGGCAGTACTGTTGCTTCGTGAGGGCGATCGGGTTAAAATAATTTTACCTTCGCACCTCGCTTTTGGCCTTGTTGGAGACGATGATTGTATTCCTAAAAAGGCGGTGATTGTGTATGATCTTGAAGTGAGAAACGTATTAGAACCAATTAGGAATTGACTGTGCTTACAAGCCAAGACCAGCAGAATGGGTCATGCTGAACTTGTTTCAGCATCTTGTAGTTATATGTTAATAGACCCTGAAACAAGTTCAGGGTGACGCTACTTAAATAGATAGTTTGGTTAAACAAATGAATAGTAATTAATAGAAATTGAAATTTAAAATGAAAAAACTGACTTTACTTGCCGTTTTTGGATGGATGTTGATGGTTGCCACTAAGTGCAACGATAAGGCTGCTGGCGCTGCTGAAGAAATAAATGCCGTAGCTAAAAATGATACTATTACGACCGCTTCCGGACTGAAGTACATTATCTGGAAAAAGGCTGACGGTGCGAAAGCCGATGTTGGCGACAATGTTTCGGTGCATTACGCTGGTCGTTTGTTGGACGGTTCTC
>JBDNJH010000277.1:0-15769 GCA_041687875.1 Flavobacteriales bacterium
AACGGCATTTCGCGCAGAAGTTGGGCGCGTAATGAAGGGGCGATATTTGCCGCCAAGCGCGCCATGCAGCAAGAGCCTAACTTGAAGTTGACTTTACCTAATTTCGTTGACGATGCGCTGCTGGATAATCTTGATGTGTAGTAAAATGGGAGCGTCATTCCGAGGGAGGAACAGGTTGTCTCGATTTTTCGGGAACCGAAGGAACCTCTTGGCTTCAAGCAGAGATTGCTTCACTGCACTCGCAATGACGGCTCTACTTTTCTCTATTCAAACTGATGGTCTCGCACAGATTGCAGAAGAAGAAACCCCATTCAACCAGCAGATGGAACATCGGGTTGGCATTGGGTTCGCCACCACGGGTTTCAGTTCCAACTTCAGTTATTTCGTTTCTCCCCATTATTCGTTCCGTTACCATCGGCATTGGTTCGGATTCACGCCATTCTATGGCAGATTGGATGGAGTGGCAAACCAACAGGACATTGGCGTTGGCATTGATTACCGCCTCTATCCTTTCAAAAATCTGGCCTCCACTCTGCTCTATTTTCCAGTTGGAGTTCATTACAATTATAAATGGTCGGATAAAAGTGAAAAGACAGCCATGTTTTACAAGGCCGGATTCGGGGTTGAGGCACTTTTGGGCAAACATTTCGCGCTTTCGCTGGATGTGTGCTTCGCAATAGGTCAACCGCTGTCCTCCAAAATACAGCAGACCGAACATGGCACGTTCCGATCTGGCAACGACCTTAACTACTACTTCCTTCCCACCATCCGATTATCCTACCGCCTGTGAGCAACCATATCTCCAAGAAGAAACATTTTATTCCCATCATCCCCTCTCTCAGGAAATACCTGAAAAAGGAAGAGCGGGAGATGAAGTTCGGACTGGTCTATTCTGATTTGTTGGAGCACCGGTTGGCCACACCGCATCTCGATAAAAAAGGTCAGGACACCCTTTGGGAGACCGTTTTTTATGAGCCGGAGACCAACGAGCGATTGCACAAGGCACTCACCTTCATCTATGTGATGCTGAAGAATGAGGGCGATTTCAGCTCTTTGGAACATTTGGATGTGGATAGGATTGACTACTGTTCGTTCGGGAATTCCAATCCATTCCGCATTCGTATCATCAACAAATTCAACGATAATTACGATTACTTCTACATCAAAACGGCCGATGCTTCTCGCGTTTACGGGCTAGAATTGGAGCACCTGCTTTCTCCCAACCGCATCAGCTATTATGTGGATGGTGATACGTTGATTGAAGAGCACATTGCAGGCATTCCGGGCGACATGTTCATCAACACTTTTATGAATACCAAACAGACCAATAAGGTGCGTTTGGCCAAGGAGTTCGTCAAATTCAACGAGCGTTGCTTTGTGCGTCTGTTGGGCGATATGCGCAGCTACAATTACGTGTTGGACATCACCCCCGATTTTGATGATGTTCAGTACCGCATACGCGCCATCGACTTTGACCAACAGTGCTACGAAGGGCGGAAGAACCTGTATTTGCCACAGTTCTTCAAGGAGAATTTTCCGTTGGTGGATTTGGGGATGCAGCTTATCAATGAGAAAACGGTGCAGCAATATCAGGCCGAAGAACGTTCGCTTATTGCCAGAAGGTTGATTGCTTCTCGCTATCGACTGAAAGACCTGATTGATTGCATGGAGGAAGATAACATCTCAACCCCCGAAAAGGTCAAACAACTGCGCGAAGATCTTGCGAAGCATCATCAAAACGACTTATTTCTCAAATGCGAGAACATGGGAAGTATCCTGAAACTCCAGCTCAAATCAACCCTCGCGAAGCACATTAGGAAGGTGAGGAATATCTAAGCTCAGTTGTGTTTGATGGTCCTGTTCCCAATGTAAATGACAACCCCAGCGGTGGCGAACATGATGAGGCTGTAAATGGCTGACGGAATGGACATCTCCGAATTGCCGATGATGGTAACGGCCACGGCAATGCCCAATGTGCCGTTCTGAATTCCCGTTTCGATGGAAACCGTAGCACTTTGACGTTCGGTTAGCTTGAGCAACCGCGAACCGTAAAAGCCAATGGCCAGCATTGTCACGTTAAGCGCAAGCGCCACAGGGCCTGCCTGTTTGAAAAACTCAAGCACATTCTCCTTTTCCTTGAGCACGGCTGCCATTATTATCAGTGCCAGAAAAATTGCGGACAGACCCTTAACAGGGTTTTCCATTTTTAGCGCAAATACCTGTGCTTTTGACCGAACCAACATGCCAATGCTGACGGGAAGAATGGTGATGACCAACACAGAAACCACCGTATGAAACACGTTCAATTGCGCGACTTCTCCATCTGGCATAAACCTCACAAGCGCAAAATTTACAATAAGTGGAATGGTGAATACAGTAATGAGGGATGAGAATGCCGTAAGCGTAATGGACAGGGCCGTATCGCCCTTGGCCAGATTGGAAATGAGGTTAGATGTGGCTCCACCAGGGCAGGCCGCCAAAATCATCATACCCACGGCCAATTCGGTTTGAAGCCCAAAAAGTTGAATCAGGCCAAAGGCCACCAGCGGCAAAAGAATAAGCTGATTGGCCAATCCGATAGCTACAGCTTTCGGATAAATAATGACTCTTTTAAAATCGGCAATGGTGAGCGACAATCCCATACCCAACATTATCACCCCAAGGGCAAGCGGCATGAGGACGGCTGTAAGAATGTTGGATTCCATGATGGTTCTAGGTTGGAAAACGATATTAAGTAAAAAGATTACGATGTAACGATTACATCGTAATCCACCAAATCAACTTCAACACTACGGCTCTATTCTGCGCGGCTAGATTCTGGTCGTAATTATCGGTGTAAACCAAGTAGAGGTCAGACATGGGCTTGAAACGCCATTGGAAACGTGCGTTGATGTTGAAGTTATCTTGCTGCGTATTGTATTGAAAGAATGTGGTGAGGAAAACGCTTCGGGTAAATGAGAACTCGAATTTCGGCCCTATCAAATGCAGACTTGCCTGCTGCCCGTTGGGCAACCAAATTTGATTCTGATCATAGACCACGGAGAAAATTCCCCATGGCTGTGCGCGGTAATTCACCGTTAAATTAGAGCTGATTTTCTGACCAGAAAAATACGAACCGTATTCAACGGAAGAGGAGCCGTTGATTCGTTTCCGTGCATCGGTCTTGTAAAAAACGCGGCCCGTTCGGTAATCGTAGCCGCCTTTTGAAATGAAATCCTGGTCGGTGAACGTAACATCCGTGTTGTAGAAAAGCTTGGTGAACCATTCGTTGTAGTTCAATTCTAGATAGGAAGTGTTTGTGAACTTGATCTTATAGAAGAACTGAACCTGACGGTCAGTTTCGCCCCAAGCTTCATCAAAGTAGCCATCATAGTAAATTCCGGGTGCGTGGTAGTTCACAACTTTCCCTTTTTTAGGATAGAAACGATGCTCCACGCTTGGTTCCAATCGCCAGTAAGAATGATTTTCCGCCTGCCCAGTTTCTGGGTTGAAACGTGACAAACGCGGCACAAAACCCACCTCGGCATTGTAATTTTTGTTCACATACTCGTGGTTCCATTGCACCGTGAGATTTGCCGAATTGTACATGAGCCACGTGGCATTTGCCCCCACAAATGCTTCATCACCAGGAGAAAAAGAATGATGATAGAATGCCTTTCCCTGCCATTTTCCATTGGCGGAGTTGAGATCAAAATCGAGCCCAACCAAACGGTTGTAATCAGACCAAAGCGGTTTGTAAAGATCAAAAGCCTGTTTGTTCACGAAGATCATTCCGATGTTGGAGCGTTTAAACACGCGTCTTTGCACGGCAGCCACCACAAAATTCTCCGAATTCGCTCCTTGAGGCACGCCTCCTTCGGTTTGCATACTCATGAAACCGATGCGCCAATTCTGATTCAGCTTTCCGCTCAACCGAAAACCACCTAGAATGGGAACTACTTTACCGTTCTGCAATCCAATGCGCCTACTAAAAAATGGCCTTATCCGACTAAACCCGAAACGGGCGAATAGGTCATTATTCTCAATAAAGAACTGGCGCTGCTCGGGAAAAAAGAGACTGAAACGGGAGAGATTGGTGATTTGACGATCTACCTCCACCTGAGAAAAATCGGGGCGAATGGTCAGGTCGAGATTGAGCGATGAGGTGATGCCAATTTTGGCATCCAATCCCAGATTCCAAGGCACTTTGGTCTTGTTTTCGCCTACATAATCATGGTTCACTCCCACAATTCCGTACGGAATGAGCGAAACGTTGGCACCGGCTTTCTTAGGCGCAACATCCCAAATTAGTTTTCCGGTATAAGCAAGATTGGAAACATTTTGTCCACGTTGAACCCAACTCCACGTGCTGCTTTCGTTCTGTTTGAGGTCGTTTCGCGCGAAGTTGATGCCCCATTCGGCAATGTCGCTTCTGTAGCGGATGGATTTGAACGGAATCCGCATCTCCACAATCCATTTACCTTCCTCAATTTTCACTTCGCTGAACCAGCGGTTGTCCCAAGCGGTGGTCACGCCAAAACTGCCACCGTTCTCCAAGGTTCCTTCGCGTTGTACACCTAACGGATTGACTGAAAAATTGAACCCGTTCGCGCCATCATCAAATGGGTCGATAAAAATGGCGAAGGCGTCACTTACTGGAAAGGAGAAATCGCGTTTCAGCGACTCTATGATGAAGTTTCCTTTAATCGGATCATAACAGATGGCGCCAACATAAAGGTTCTTATCATCATAGGTCAACATTACCTCGGTTCGGGTTTGCGCCAGTGAGCTATCGTACGGGAATGTCTGCTGAAAATCGCGCGCCACATCGGCCAGTAGCCAATCGGGTTCGTTGAGAACACCATCCAGTGTGATGCTACCTTGCGCCTTTTTGATTCCCATCATCCGCACATCTTGTGCGAGTAGGAAAAAAGGGGAAAGGAGAAAAAGAAGAACGAAAAGTCGGTTCATTGGTCGCAAAAGTAGATTGTAAGGGTTTGATCTATCAAACCCTATCCCCTCAACTCGGCCCCCACTTCCTTCTCAAACCGCTGCTGAATCCGACCCATCGTCTTTTCAATGGTCTTGTCGTTGAGGGTGGAATTGGCATCCTGAAGAATAAAACTCAACGCATACGACCGCTTTCCTTCGGGAACACCTTTTCCTTCATAGACATCAAACAGATCAACCTCTTTCAAAAGGCTTCTTTCCGTTTGATAGGCCAGTTGCTCCAACTGCGCGTATTTCACGGTCCTATCAACAAATAGTGCAAGGTCTCTTCTGACGGAAGGGTACTTCGGCAATTCGGTCACTTCGAAGGCATTGAGGGCCGAAAGTGTGAGTACCTTATCCCAATCAAGATCAGCGAAAAAGACCTCTTGTTCGATGTCGAATGCTTCGAGGATATTGGAATTGACGCTTCCGAAATTGGCGAGTAATTGTCCGTCCTTCGAGCGGAATTCCATGCCGTAATTGTAGGTTGCAGTATCAGAAACGTCTTGCAACTGCGCTGCGATTCCCAATCGGTTGAGAATTGCTTTTACCGCACCATGAATGTGATGGAACGAGGCATTTCCTGCAATGGAATTCCAACGCTCTTTCTGCCATTTTCCCGTTATGATGAGGGCAAGAGAACGGTATTCGCTGTATGGCCAGGCAGCCCCTCCCCTAACCCCTCCCCGAAGGGAAGGGGAATTCGCAGTGCCTTGGTCAGACGTTTCTGGTGATGTTGTATCGGAGTGCAACTCCCCTCCTTTGGAGGGGTTGGGGGAGGTCGCTTTCTCATAAAGATTTCCGAATTCGTAGAATTTGCAGTTCAGATGCTGATGGCGAAGGTTGCGCGAAACACTTTCCAGGCCACCGAAAAGTAGCGACTGGCGCATGGCATTCAAATCATTGCTCAACGGGTTCAGAATCTCCACTTTCGACTTGCCTGCTTCCGCAAAATGCGTGTCCATATAACTTGCCTTGGTGAGCGAGTTATTCATGATTTCGTTGAAGCTTTGAGCTGTCAACGCATCTGAAACCAAGTTGCGTAGTTGCTCTGGGCTTTTCTTATCTGACGCGATGAGTGGCACACGCAACTGGCCACTGCCTAGGATGCGGTCGTAACCATAAACCCGAAGAATTTCTTCCGTCACATCTGCTTCTCGCGTCACATCATTCTTGAATGATGGAACAGACAATTTCAGTCCTTCATCATTCTTCTTCTCCACATAAATTCCCAAATCATCTAGAATAGAAAGCACAGTTTCCTTCGGGATGTCTTGTCCGATTAATCGGTTGATATTGGCGAATTTGACGTCCACTTTCTGATGTGGAATTGGATTTGGGTAGACGTCTGTTATGACCGACAGCTTCCCTCCTGCCACTTCTTGAATGAGCAGAGCTGCACGCTTGGCTGCATAAACAACCGTTTCGGGGTCGATTCCACGTTCAAAGCGGAACGAAGCATCGGTGCTTAAGCCATGGCGTTTGGCTGTTTTGCGGATGGCAACAGGATTGAAATAGGCACTTTCTAAGAAGATGTTCTTTGTATTTGCGGTCACTCCAGAGTTCAGTCCACCGAAGACACCTGCAATGCACATTCCATCAGTAGCGTTGCAAATCATCAAATCATCTTGATTCAAATCTCGTTCAACTTCATCCAACGTGGTGAATTTCTCACCTGACTTTGCTGTACGAACAACTACTTTCTGGTCTTTGATCTTATCAGCATCAAACGCATGCAACGGCTGACCGAGTTCGTGCAGTACGAAATTGGTCACATCCACCACATTATTAATGGGACGAGCGCCAATGGCTTTCAGTCTGTTCTGCAACCAAGCGGGCGATGGTTTTACTTCAATTCCCTGAATGTAAAGCCCAACATAACGTGGGCAAGCCTCTAGATTCTGAACATCAATACTGATCGGATTTTCCTTCAATTCGGCAGCATAGCCCATTACATCCGGCCATTCCAGTTTGAGGTTTTCATGACCGCCTTTTATCTCACGGATAACTGCCCTCAGGTCGCGCGCCACACCAATATGGCTCATGGCATCGGCACGGTTAGGCGTTAGGCCAATCTCAAGGGTGAAATCGTTCTCAATCTTGAAATACTCGGCTGCAGGCGTTCCCACTTTCACATCGGCAGGAAGCACCATAATTCCATCATGGCCTTGGCCTAAACCAATCTCATCCTCGGCACAAATCATCCCTTCAGAAACTTGTCCGCGGATCTTCGATTTCTTAATCTCAAACGGCTCTCCTTCTGATGGATAAAGTTTTGCTCCCACAACGGCCACAACTACTTTCTGCCCAGCCTCCACATTGGGTGCGCCACAGACAATATCCAACGGTTCGCCTGTTCCAATATTCACTTTTGTACAGTTCAAACGATCTGCATCTGGATGCTTTTCCTTGCTCAACACTTCACCTATCACCAATCCTTCCAATCCTCCTTCAATAGAAGAAAACGGAATGACCTTTTCCACTTCTAGACCGCTACCCGTAAGCAGGGCTGCAGCTTCATTCACATCAAGATCAATAGGTAAATATTGGCGAAGCCAGTTGTAAGAAATGTCCATGCGTGCGTGTTTGAGCCGCGAATTTAAGGTTTGTGAATCTGAAAAAAGTAAGGGCTTGATGCATCAAGCCCTTACATTTGCCTCAATGGCCGAAATTGGAACCGACATAGCGAAGGCGGCACGTCTTCTGAAGCGCGGAAAGCTAGTTGCAATTCCTACCGAAACGGTTTACGGTCTGGCTGGAAACGCTTTCAACGAAGAGGCCGTTCTTAGCATTTTTGAGGCAAAGAACCGACCTCAATTTGACCCGCTTATTGTTCATAGCTCAGGAGTTGAGTGGGTGAAGGAACATGTTGCAGAAATTCCTTCGCTTGCCCGCAGACTTATGGATGAGTTCTGGCCAGGCCCCATGACGTTGGTCTTGCCCAAAAAACCGATTATTCCTGATGTGGTTACTTCGGGTTTGGATAATGTGGCCGTTCGAGTGCCGTCACATCCTATGGCTCAGGAATTATTGCGCTTGCTCGATTTTCCGTTGGCTGCGCCAAGTGCCAATCCGTTCGGTTATGTAAGCCCCACCACTGCTCAACATGTACAGGATCAACTAGGCGATAAAATCGATTACATTTTAGATGGCGGTCCTACCACGGTGGGCCTGGAAAGTACCATTATCGGTTTTGAAGAAGGCAAGCCAATTGTTTATCGCTTAGGAGGATTGAGCGTGGATGTGATTGAGGATTTCATCGGGCCCATTGAGGTCGGTTTAAACCAGTCGTCAGATCCGAAAGCACCCGGAATGCTCAAAAGCCACTACGCGCCCGGAAAGCCGTTGTATTTCGGAAATCCAGGTGAAATGATAATGGAATTTGAAGGCAAACGCATCGGATTTCTAGGGTTCATGACGCGGTTGGAATTCCTTCCGCCTGACCGTCAATTGCTACTGTCACCGCATGGAGATCTTCATGAAGCGGCAGTCAATCTTTTCGCCTTCATGCGGAAGTTTGAAAAATTTCCGGTGGATATTATTCTAGCCGAAAAACTACCCGAAATTGGGCTAGGAAGGGCGATTAATGATCGGTTGAGAAGGGCTGCTGTAAACTCGTAGTGATAACATGAGTTTGGTCTACTGGTATTTAGGGACGTTGATTTGTATTGCATCCACTTTGTATCACTACTATCTGGTTAGGAAAGGAAAGCAAGAGGGTGGTGAGTGGAGTGTGTACATAATAAGAGCATATTTCTATACTGGTTTTACCGCCTTGATAATTGTCTTAACCATTTTAAAAACGTTCGACCTAGTCTAATTCTGTTGAACGAGATGCTTCCTTCGTCAGCATGACAACGGAACGCCTCTACGAAACCCTCGCCCAATTCGGTCTATCCTTCATTTCTTGAACGAGATGATGCTTGGTGAGAGCGTTCTCTCGCTTTTCCAGCTTTGGGTCGTCTGTCAACAGGTCGATGGCGGCACTACGGGCAGCCTGCAATATCTGTCCGTCCTTACTGAGATTGGATATTTTGAAAATAGGCTGACCGCTCTGCTGTGTTCCTTGAATATCGCCTGGGCCACGGAGTTTCATGTCCACTTCTGCAATCTCAAAACCATCGTTGGTGCGAACCATTGTTTCCATGCGGGTTCTAGCTTCCTGACCTAAGGCATAGCCTGTCATCAGCACGCAAAAGCTCTGTTCGGCTCCCCGACCAACCCTTCCGCGAAGCTGGTGCAACTGCGAAAGCCCGAAGCGCTCTGCACTTTCAATCACCATCATGGAAGCATTGGGCACATCCACTCCAACCTCAATTACCGTTGTGGAAACCATAATCTGCGTTTTGCCTTCCTTAAAGCGTTGCATCTCATATTCCTTATCCTGCGATTTCATCTTTCCATTGAGGACACCCACTTGATACTGTGGCTGCGGAAATTCTCGGACAATAGACTCATAACCGTCCGTCAAATCCTTGTAGTCCATCGTTTCGCTCTCTTCAATAAGCGGATACACCACATAGATCTGTCTTCCTAAAGTAATTTCCTGCTTCATAAAATCGAAGATTTTCTGCCGCGCAGAATCAAATCGGTGAAGCGTTTTTATTGGTTTTCGGCCCGGAGGAAGTTCGTCAATCACGGAAGTATCCAAGTCTCCGTAAACCGTCATGGCGAGGGTTCGTGGAATAGGCGTTGCGGTCATAATGAGCATGTGCGGCACTTCGCCATCGTTGCCTTTTAGCCACAGTTTGGCACGCTGCTCCACTCCAAAACGGTGCTGCTCATCCACAATCACCAATCCCAATTTCTGGAATTTCACCACATCCTCAATCAGCGCGTGTGTTCCAATAAGGATGTGGATCTCTCCAGTTTCCAATCGCTGATGCAGAATTCTGCGTTCGGATGTTTTGGTTGAGCCTGTAAGCAGTGCGATATGCAGGTTGAGTTTTGAGAGCAACGCTGAAATGGTGGCAAAATGCTGTTCGGCCAAAATCTCCGTTGGCGCCATCAACGCGGCCTGATAACCATTGTCCACGGCCAAAAGCATCGACATCAACGCCACAATGGTTTTTCCACTTCCCACATCGCCCTGAACGAGGCGGCTCATCTGCTTGCCAGAGCCGAGGTCGTGGCGAATTTCACGAACCACACGCTTCTGCGCACCTGTCAGTTCAAACGGCAGACATTCCGAATAGAAACGATTGACCGATTCGCCCACTTCGGAGAAAACCGCCCCTTTGAATTTGCTCTGATTGAGCAATTTGAGCTTCAACAAACGAAGCTGAATAAAGAACAATTCATCAAACTTTAATCGGAAAAGGGCCTTGCGCAGCGTGTCGGTATCCTGCGGAAAATGAACATTAATACATGCTTCCTCGCGAGAAATAAGATTGTTCCTGTCTCGAAAATCGGAGCCGTAAAATTCGGCCACGTGTCCTTGACCTTTGAGTTGCGAAACGAGCACGTGCATTAACCGACCAATGGCTTTGGTATCGAGATTCTTGGCTTTGGCTTTTTCTGTACTAGGATAAACCGGCTGTAGCGCAGTGGACACTTTTTTCTCGCGCGATTCTGCCGTTTCAAATTCGGGATGAACGATATTGAACTTGCCTTTGTAATTGGTGGGCTTGCCAAATACCACATAGTCGATTCCCGTTTTGAGATTGGGCTGCACCCACTTGATGCCCTTGAACCAGATGAGTTCCATCACGCCTGTTCCATCGGTGAATTCGGCCACCAAGCGCATGGCTCTTCCCACACCCACCAATCTGACAGAATTTATTTTTCCTTGAAGTTGGATGTCGCCATCAACGCTTGCGATGCCATTAATCTGATGGAATTGCGTTTTATCGACATAACGGAATGGGAAATGCTGAAGCAGATCGCCATAGGTTTTAATGTGAAATTCTTCGCGAAGCAATTTGGCGCGCTCGGTGCCAACGCCAGACAAGAATTCGATGGATGTTTCGAGGAAGGGTTTCACAGAAATTTAAGCATTACGAAAAGGAAACGAATATACGAATGTGGGATGTGCCTTTTTCGTTTGTTTGGCACTTGCACTTGGCGCTGATGTCATAGAAGTGCGTAATTATTAAGGGAGGTTCTTGGTTTTGGAGGGTAAAACACCAGCCAATAGAAACGAGCTATAAAAGAGACGATTTCTACTTTTTCTCAGATGGTGTGTCTGACCAGTTTGGTGGTGAGGGTTCTAAGAATTTTGGCTACAAGCCATTGGAAAAGCTCCTTATTGAACTGGGCAAACAGCCCATGGACAAGCAGAAGTTTGTGTTTGAAAAGACCTTACTGGATTGGATGGGAAAAACGATACAGACTTGACCTATAGCCTACTGATCGGCATCCGCGTTTGACGGTTTCAGCGTAAGCATCTTACGCTCTACGTACCCCATAAAAGTCTGATACGCCTCGGTGCGGTCATCCCACTCAAACCGTTGCGTGAGAAGATCCAGATAATGCGACATTTCCTTTGCGTTTGCAGCGTTGTTCAATTTAAGAACAGCATCTCCAAAATCGGAAGCATTGCCTTTAAATAGGTTGCGGATGATTCCGAATTTCTCATTCAACGGAATACCTGAACGAAGATCGGCAAGCGGCTCCTTATTAAACTGACCAGCAAGAATCTTCTTGTCTGCAGCTTTGGAGGCTGGCTCAATCTTGCCTATCAGTGGCCCCTTTATCGGTGCTTCCTGAACCTTTGGAGTCTTGGAAGCAGGCTCTGGGGAAGGAGAGAGAACAAGTTCTTCTTTCACTTCGGCCACTGGGGGTTCCGTCTTCTCAACGACAGGCTCGGGCTCAACAACTTTATCCTGCACAACAGGTTCTGGTACTTCGGCAACAGGTTCTGGTTTTTCGACCACAGGCTTTGGTACTTCAACAATTGGTGCTGGTACTTCAGCAACAGGTTCTGGCGCTTTCTCAACTACTGGTTCCACCACCTTTTCGGCTACTGGTTCTGGTTTCTTTACCTCTTTCACGGGCTTCGCCTGCGCTACAGGTTCAGGAGCAACCACTTCCTTGGCAACTGGAGCGGCTTTCGGTGCTTTTGCAACCGCTTTCACCTCCGCGTTCTTCACTGTATCATAAAAGGCTCTCACTTCCGCAAGCAAGGCATCCTTTGTCAATTCTGAAGGATTGGTTTCCAGTTCATCCACACGCTCATTCAACTTGTTCAACTGGTCCTTAAGTTCACTCATTTGTTATGGAATTTTACGATTCTAAGCGTTAACGCTTTTCTTAGTTTTGTATTGCTGCGGGGCGCATTCAAAAGTATGGATCAATTGCCGCTGATTTCATCTTTTCTAATCGGTTTTACACAATTTTAGGTTGATTCAATTTATTAGCAAACCGAAATGCAATTAAGCGCACATTCGTCATATTCGTACCGCATAGCGGAATTCGTAATTCGTATCAGGAGAGAATGTTCTTAGAGAATTCAAGGAATAGGTCGACAAAAAAGGGCTGGATTGAAATCATCTGTGGTTCCATGTTTTCTGGAAAAACGGAAGAGCTTATTCGTAGGCTAAAACGCGCCCAATTTGCGAAGCAGAAAGTTGAAATTTTCAAACCCGCGATTGATACGCGCTATGATGAAACAGAGGTTGTTTCGCACGATGCGAATGCAATCCACTCTACGCCTGTTCCAAACTCATCAAACATCCTTATTCTGGCCGATGACGTAGATGTGGTTGGCATAGATGAAGCCCAATTCTTCGACATGGGTCTTGTAGATGTGTGCAACCAACTTGCGAACAGCGGTATTCGTGTAATCATTGCAGGACTCGACATGGATTATCAAGGCAAGCCTTTCGGCCCAATCCCGAACCTATTGGCAACGGCAGAATATGTAACTAAAGTGCACGCCATCTGCATGCAATGTGGCGAGCTGGCCAATCATTCGCATCGTTTCAGCAAAGAGGACAGTCTTGTGGCATTGGGAGAAAAGGACAGCTACGAGCCGCTTTGCCGCAGCTGCTTTAAGAAAACCATCGTGCATCACATGAAGGACTTGCCATCAAATAAGAAAGGTTAAATGATTGAACTGGAAACATTGCGCGGCATTGCCTCTGTGCTTGAGGTTCCGTGTCCGTTCGAGTTTCAAGACATTTACATCAAGGAACTGGCCATTGACAGCCGAAAGGTGATGCTACCCGCGCAGTCGTTGTTCTTTGCCATTGCAGGCGATAGGCATGACGGCCACAATTTCATTGAGCAATTGTATGAAAATGGCGTGCGTGTTTTTGTGGTAAAGGCTGACTATGCGGCACCTGCCACGTTGGACGATGCCTTCTTTATCCGTGTTGAAAATCCGCTGGCTGCCTTCCAGAAGGTGGCCGCTTCCAAACGGGCGCAATTCAATTATCCTATTATTGGAATAACGGGCAGCAATGGCAAAACCATTGTGAAAGAATGGCTGTATCAGTTGCTCAATCAGAGCTATAATATTGTCCGTAGCCCAAAGAGTTACAATTCGCAAGTAGGCGTTCCGCTTTCTGTTTGGAGGATGAAATCGGGTAACGATTTGGCCATTATTGAGGCTGGTATTTCGATGCCTGGCGAGATGGTAAAGTTGGAACGTATTGTGCGGCCCACCATCGGCATCTTTACCAACTTGGGGCAGGCGCACGATGAGAATTTTACGGATGCTAATCAGAAGGCGCGGGAGAAACTCGACCTGTTTCAGAATGTAAACACGCTAATCTATTGCAAGGATTACCTCATCATTCAGGAAGAACTAGATCATTATCCGTTTGCCTCTTCGCCTCATTTCTTTTCGTGGAGCAGACGCACGGCTGCCGACCTGCAAATTGGGCGGATTGAAAAGAAGGACGGCCAGACCGAGATACAGGGAATTCATCAACATAACTTTCTGTGGATACGGATTCCGTTTACGGACGAGGCCTCGATTGAGAATGCCATCCACTGCTGGGCCACGTTGCTTCATTTGGGAATACATACGGACGACATCAGCAGACGCATGGAGCAACTGGTGCCGGTGGCAATGCGCTTGGAGCTGAAGCAAGGCATCAACAACTGTTCGGTCATAAACGATTCGTACAATTCGGATCTGCAGTCAATCTCCATCGCACTAGATTTCCTTTCGCAGCAACATCAGCATCCCAAAAGGACGCTCATCTTGTCAGACATCCTTCAAACAGGGAGAACGGACGAGGAGCTGTATGCAGAGGTTTCGCAGCTTATCAAAGAGAAGAAGGTAGATAGGCTTATTGGTATTGGAAAGCATATTTCTAGTCAGTCCGAACTGTTTGCAGAAACAAGTGAGTTCTTCCCAACAACGGAGGCTTTTTTGGCGGCTTATCATCATGATAAATTCTACAACGAAACGATTCTTTTGAAGGGCGCTCGGAGTTTCGGGTTTGAGGCCATTAGTCGCATTATTCAGCATAAGACGCACCAAACCGTGCTCGAAATTGACCTTGGGGCGATGGTGCATAACCTGAACCTGATTCGGTCAATGATTAACCCAAGCACCAAGCTAATGGCGATGGTAAAAGCGTTTGGCTACGGCAGCGGCAGTTTTGAGATTGCGAACGTGTTGCAATTTCATCACGTAGATTATTTGGCCGTGGCCTATGCAGATGAAGGCATTGAGCTGAGAAAAGCGGGCATCTCGCTGCCTATTATGGTAATCAGTCCTGAAGAGCAAAGCTTTGATGCCATGATACAATATGGACTGGAGCCTGAGATTTTTAGTATGCGCTCGCTGCAATTGCTGGAGAACGCCATCAAACACAAAGGCACACTTGACAGTCCGCTGAAAACCCACATCAAATTGAACACGGGCATGAACCGTTTGGGTTTTTCGGAGCGAGACATCAACCAACTGGTTGTGCGCATTAAGAACAACCCATTAATAAAGGTGGCTTCGGTGTTCTCTCATCTCGCGGCCAGCGAAAATGAAGCGGAAGACGCTTTCAGTCGGAAGCAGATTGCCTCGTTGGACGAAATGAGCGCGCGCATTCTAGAGCACTTCAACTACCCTATTCTGCGCCACATCTGCAATTCGTTCGGAATCATCCGTTTTCCAGAAGCACAGTTTGACATGGTTCGATTAGGCATTGGGCTTTATGGTGTGGCGCCAGAAAGTCCGATAAAGGGACGGTTGCGCAACGTGAGCACGCTTCGCACCACCATTACTCAGATGCACGATTTGAAAGCAGGCGAAACTATCGGGTATGGGCGTTTGGAAAGAGTGGAAGCGGAAATGCGCTCGGCCACACTGCCGATAGGTTATGCCGATGGTCTCAATCGGAAAAACGGAAACCGCCAAGGCAGTGTGCTTATTAACGGTCATCGGGCGCCCATTGTGGGCAATGTGTGCATGGATATGTGCATGGTTGATGTAACGGGCATTCCGTGCAAGGAAGGCGATGATGTGGTGATTTTTGGTGAGGATTATCCTATTGAGGAGTTTGCTAGAAACTCAGAAACAATCCCTTATGAAGTGCTGACGAACGTGTCTGAACGAGTGAAGCGTGTTTATTTTCAGGATTGAAAAAGGGAAAAGTGACCAGTGAAGAGCGAACAGAGAGTCCGCTGATACTTTTTGGGATACGTTGATTTCTGTATCTTTAAGACCCAAATCGGAGCTATGAAAACTGCGGAACTAAAGAATATTCTCATTCATCGCATATCGGAAATTGATGATGTTTCCTTCTTAGAAGCGATACGGACCATTCTCGACTCTAAGACGGACAAAGAGGTTATTTCCCTGACCAGTGCACAGCTTGATGACATCCGAGCATCCAAGAAAGAGATTGCG
>JBDNJH010000050.1:0-19572 GCA_041687875.1 Flavobacteriales bacterium
GAAGGAGAACGCTTCAATTCAGATAAGGTATTCGGCAAATGAATCACCTTAACATGCTGAGTAGAACCCTTCTTCTTATCGCAGTACTTTTTGTTGGTCATTTTTCTTCCTACGCTCAGAAGAATTTCACAATCCGACATTTTAATGAGACCAATGGTCTCTCCAGCAATTTTACTGAAGGCATTAGCCAGTGCAGTTCTGGTCATCTCATTGTGGCAAGCAAAGGTGGGATGGACAGGTTTGATGGTCGAACCTTCGAAAAACTGAATCTAATTGATGATACGGTCGGTGTGGAATACCCCACCTGTCTTTATCGCGCCAAAGACAAAATCTGGATTGGACTATTCAACGGCAATATCGGATTGCTCCAAGATAAAAATCTCCAAGAAGTGGTGACCGGCATGAACGGCCAAGTGAAGCACATTCATGTTGATGACAAGGACGCCATTTGGGCTTTTTCACGCTCGGGAATGGTTTTTTGGGCCAATGGTAAGGACACCAGCCATTTCAACATGTCGGAAAGAGATATGCTCATTAATGCAGTTGTTCCTTACCGCGACAGAGAATTTATTATCGGTAGCAATGATGGGCTTTGGTTCATTCGTTTTGAAACTGGAAACGACTTTCAGGTTCTTAAAAAGATTGCTGGACTGCCAGAAACCAAAATTACCGCCATCAAATATGAAACTGCCAATGACCTTATTTGGGTAGGAACTGAAGACGCTGGTTTGTATAGAATTCATGCTCCATTTTCAGCATCAGAAAAGATTGAAAAATTCACGTTAGGCAATGGACAATCCATTGATAATGTTCAAACCATTTTTGAAGACCACTTAGGAAGAACCTGGTTAGGGACTTTCGGAAATGGACTTCTCAGAATAGAGTATTTCGGAGATGGGGAAGACAATTTTATTACCCAAACATTTGAAGACAACGTAGAGTCTGAATATCTTATAAGGGATGTTTTCGAAGATGCTGAGAACAACATTTGGATAGCCACTTTTGGGGGCGGTCTAATTCAAATTGTTGAAAATGCATTTCATCAGCCGTTTGATGAAAACTGGCTGAGACAACAGTCCATAACACAACTTTTTCGCGACTCCGAAGGCAACGTGTGGTTGGGCATTGACAAAGGGGTTTTCAAAACCTCAGAAAATGCTAAGCGTTCAAAATTTGAATACTTCCATGTTGGCGGCAACACGATTTCCGCCATTGCCGAAGATGGAGCTGGTAATATCTGGGTTGGAACCACAACATCCGGAGTTTTCAAGTTGAATAAGAATAGTTCAGAGTTTAAAAAGGTTTCTCTCGATAAGGGTAATCTAGCTGACGCGATTAACAGCATCACTCCAACTAAAGAAGGAATATTTGTGGCCACCAAATTTGGCCTATTCACGCTTTCTTTAAGCGGTAAAATCATCAAACACCTGAGCACGATTGACGGGCTACCACACAACAACGTCAGGTACTGCTTTGAAGATAAAGCAGGGCGGCTTTGGATTGCCACGCAAGGAAACCGAGTTGCATTGTTGATTAACAACGAAATCCGATTTCTGGAAAATGGAAACAGCCAAAATATTGTGGATGTCAACCACATCCTGCAAGACGGTTCAGGAAGATTATGGTTTGCAACTACAGGACAGGGAATCTACATACTTGACAACGGAAATGCTTACAATTTGAATAGCGAAAATGGACTCCCGTCCGATTACTGCTATCAAATGGTGCTGGATAATGACGGGTATGTGTGGGCAAGTCATCAAAAGTCAATTGTACAACTCTCGCCAGAATTGAAAGTTTCGAGAATAGTGGGGCATGAAGACATTTCTCCGGTAGAGAATACGATGGTCACTTTTCTCTTCAAAGACCACGAAGGAAACATTTGGATTACTTCGACCCACGGAGTTGTAAAATTCAATCCGGCAATTGATAAATCGAGTAAATCGCTACCTCAGCTGTCAATTGGAGGAATGAAATTGTTTGATCAAAATCAGCCTCTTATTTCAGATTTAGTTCTTCCATACAAACAGTACAAAGTCACGTTCAACCTTGCCGGAATTTCTCTAAGAAATCCTGATAATATCAGATACAAATGGAAGCTTAAAGGCTATTCTGATTATTGGTCTGAAGAAATAAGCCAAAGCGAAATACAGATTCAGCGATTGGAGGATGGCAATTACACGCTGCAAGTGATTGCTTCTAAAAATGGTGGAGAATGGACTCCGAAACCTGTTGAATACAGCTTTATCATTGAAAAACCCTGGTGGAGAACTTGGTGGTTTTATTTGTTTGGGGTAATAGGCATAAGCGGTTTAGTGCTCGCCTTCGTTCGGTACAGAGTTTACCGTTTGATGATGGACAAGCAGGAATTGGAATCAATCGTAACCGAAAGAACCATTGAGATTCAAGAACAGAAATCGGAAATTGAACGAAGCAGAGATGAGATTGCCAAATACGCCAAAGACATTACCGATTCTATCAAGTATGCAAAGCGTATTCAGAATGCCATTTTCCCGACCATTGAAGACGTTCAAAAAGTGATTCCAGAATCTTTTGTACTGTTTAAGTCAAAAGATTTGGTGAGCGGAGATTTCTATTTTGCCGAAAAAATTGGGGATGAACGTATATTCGGTGCGGTTGATTGTACAGGTCATGGTGTGCCAGGAGGCTTCATGTCTATTGTGGCAAACAACCTACTCGAACAAGCTACAAAGCAGCTAAAACTCACAAAACCCTCTGATATTCTAGAATATTTGAACCAAGGAGTGACAAATACGCTACATCAAACTTACGAGGAGTCGTCTGTGAAGGACGGCATGGATATTGCCCTGTGCTCGTGGAATAAAAAACAAAACATCTTGCAATTTGCCGGAGCTTACAACCCGCTGTACCTTTTTCGAGATGGTGAACTTATCGAATACCGTGGAGACAGATTTCCGGTAGGAAGATTTGTAGGTGAAGAATCAAATTCATTTAAAAACCACCAGATTAAAGTGCAAAACGGAGATATGCTCTATGTGTTTTCTGATGGATTTTCCGATCAATTCGGTGGGCCGGAGGGGAAAAAATTCAAGATTAGAAGATTTAAAGCGATGTTGCAGGAAGTTCAATCGTATCCAATTGAAGAACAGTATAAAATAGTAAACGGGTATCTCGAAAATTGGATTGGCGAACTTGAACAGATTGATGATATCGTATTAATGGGGGTTAGAATTTCCTAGCAACCAAAACCACTGAACCACGTAAAGACCGAGATAATGTCACTTAAAATGAGAAACCTAGTACTCCTTCCATTATTGCTAACGCTCTTAATTTCTACTCAAATTAGTGCGCAGGAATCTGTTAAACTGTTTAATAGTGCCATTGCCAAGGCTCAATCGGGCGATATGCCAGCTGCCATAGCAGAGTTTGACAAATGTATAGCTGCGGATGGAGAAAATGCAGACGCATATTACTGGAGAGGATTGGCCAAGGCTGCCATAGGAATGACGAATGAAGCCATTTCTGATTTTGGCAAGGCCACAAAATTCAATCCCAGCCACGCTGAGGCATTTTTGAGAAGGGGAACTTTATACAACAATGTTGGAAATCCTCAGGCTGCGTTGGACAATCTTGAAGCGGCAGTAAAGCTTCTACCGAACAACATGGATGCCCTTTTAAACCGTGGTATTGCACTGGCTAACCTAGGACAGCATGAACGGGCAATTGCGGATTTCACTAAGGTTCTTGAAAGCGACAAATCCAATGATATGGTTTATATCAATCGGGGTATTTCCTATAGAAAATGGGAGAAGTATGATAAAGCGCTCGAAGATTTTGGAAGTGCTATACGCTTCAATAAGCTTAGTGCGGGCGGCTATGTAAACAGAGGAATTGTATACAGAATGCAGGAGCAATTTGAATACGCCATTGCAGATTACACACAGGCAATTGTTATTGAACCGAACAATTCTGATGCTTTTTACAATAGAGGAATTGCCTATGCCAAGCGCGATCAACATCAGGATGCCATCCGAGATTTTTCTAAGGCTATTACAATCAACCCAGAGGATGCAGATTCTTACATGAACCGGGGAATTGAAAAGGTCATTATCGGAAAGAAGGACGATGGATGTTCAGATATTATCAAAGCCGCCAATCTCGGACTAGTGGTGGCAATTGAAGAAAGAAACAAATTCTGCGGTTTCTAAAGAACCTGCAATCGAATTGTTTTTGTTCTTCCCTCCCACTCCAATTTAAGGAGATAGAGACCACTAGGAGCATCTTCAAGATTCACCGAAAACGATTTTGAACTAGAATTTCCATTCATCATCCTCTTTCCCGTGACATCAAAAATGGCGTAATCAACATTTTCAGTTCTTTCAAAATTGATATTGAATTGTCCGAATGAAGGATTCGGATAAACTCCAACCAAAAGTTCCAACTCTGCAATTTCGGTAGGAGAACTCAGCACTTTAAATTTCCAATATCCTGAAGGAGCTGTTATCGGTCTAACCTGTTCCTTACCATTTGTTGCTTGGCCATGGATGTAGTAAAACACTTCTTGTCCGCCCTGCTGGTATGGAATGAATCCTGTCCAAGTGTTCTCCGTTGGATTTGTTAGTGTCATTGCAACGGAAGTATATCCTGCCGTTGTATCCGTGGTCCAAAATACCGTGACGTTTGAAATTCCGTCCGCGTGCTGCACCAACGCATTCACGTCATAATCAGTGGCAGAATAAACCTGATTATGCAACGGTTGATGTGAAATGAGCAATGGATTATCAGAAGAAACAGCCTTGGTAATGCAATGAATGGCACCCGAAGCGGTGATGATTTCGTTGCAATCAATTCCAACCACTTTGTAACCTGGCAATGCTTCGCGATAAATGCGCAGAGCGGTTGTGTCCCATTGTTCTTCGTAAATAGGAACAAGAATCGTTTTATTGACAAAAACCGAGTTGGTATATGTTCGATAATCGCCATTTTGATTCGGAAACTGTCCTCCTTCTGGCGGCATTGGAATTCGAATAATCTTGTACTGCGTACCGAACACAGAATTGAAATTATTGAGTACGTAATTCAAGTTCGATTCAATCTGAGGACCATCGGCAGTTCCCGTAGGATATTCTCCAATCAGCAGCGTTTCCTCATCCAGCAATTTCATGTGCATATCAATATGATGGATGCCATCATACGGCAAGGTCGGCATCTTAATGTAACGCTCAATGCCCATGAAATTCTGCATGATCTGATCCACTTCGGTTTCAGAATGGTTTGATGTTCCAAAGCTGTTTGTCGCATCATTCTCTTCCAAAATAAGTTGCGATGCAAATGCAGTTCCGAAACCATCCACCATGAAATTCCCTCCAGTGTTAACTAAATCATTAGGTGAGGTGAGTGTTTGATAAAGCGGAATATCCAACAAATCGGCCAACGCAACAGGAATCACATCATCATATGGCCGAGGGCGATTGTATATCCAATCAACCCAAAGCAGCGAATCGACATCATTGGTATAAACATTCCACTGCCCGTAATCTCTAAACCAAATACTGTTCGATGGCTCATCTACAAAAACAATATTATTCTGATCAATTCCATACTGATTCAAATGACTGACAACGGAATTCTGATTTTCAGTCACGATATACACCGTGCATTCTTCCTTCGCATACTTCACAATATTCCGAAGAACGGAGCGCGACCAAGTTCCTTCCCACCTTACGCACAGTCCATCAATTTCTTCCCACTCTGCAGGCGTTCTTACTGGAGATGATGGCGGAGTTGTAAATCCAACAGCCTGTGGTGGCTGATAATCCATCGTTTTCTCCGCTTCGGTCAATCCATGCGGTAAAAATTGCGCTTGCGCGAATTGGTTCGCGAGCAAGAAAACGGTAATCAAAGCGGTTAGAATATATTTCATCATGTCAGTTGTTCTATGCCAAATTTAGAAACGTAAGGCGTTCCATCTGTCATTCAACCGCTATTTTCGCGGCAATGAAAATTCTGTTGCCGATTGGCTACTTCCCTCCTATCAGCTATTTCGCTTATTTGTTGCAAGGTGAAGCGTCCTTTGAAAAGCACGAACATTTCGTGAAACAATCGTTGCGGAATCGCTGCACAATTATGGGTGCCAATGGTTCGTTGAATCTTCTTGTTCCAAGAACGAAATCAACTGAAAGACTGACAATTGAACATGCCACCATTCATAATGAAGAAGATTGGAAAACCGTGCATTGGCGAAGTTTAGAATCTGCATATAGGAAGTCGCCATACTTTGAGTATTACGAAGATGAACTTCTTCCATTTTTCCAAAAAAGTCATACTCATCATTTTCAGCTTGGATTGGAGTCTATTCAAATCATTTTTCAATTGCTAGGCATTGAATTCAACTACGAATTCACCTCCAACTACGAACCCGATTTTGCCGGGTTGGATTTGAGAAATGTGTGGAACAAGCAAGATTACAACTTGCAAAACCCCATAAAATCCTACCCTAGATACATTCAAGTGTTTAGCGATCGACATGAGTTTGAGCCGGATGTGAGCATTCTAGATTTGCTTTTTTGCCAAGGTCCGCGAGCGGTTGATTATTTAAAAGCATTGGAATTAGCTAAATGAGTTCTACCATTCCATTTGTAGATTTTGGTGGTCAGGGCGAGGTAATTCATCTGGCACATGCCAATGGTTTTCCTCCTAAGTCATATCAACAATTGGTTGATAAATTGACGCCACACTATCGCGTAATTGGAATGAAAGCACGCCCTTTGTGGCTTAATTCTAACCCTGAAGATTTCAGTTCGTGGAGAGAAGGAGCTGATGATCTGATTCGATTTTTGGATGAAACAGGTTTGTCAAACATCATCGGAATGGGACATTCATTTGGTGCCGTTTGCACGCTGATTGCGGCTAACAAACGCCCCGACCTTTTCAGAAAACTTGTACTGATTGAACCTGTAGTGCTTCCAAAATGGTACTATTTACTCACCCTAATCACACCTTCATTTCTGGTGAAGCAGATAAATCCGATTATCAAAAAAACGTTGGTTCGGAGGGATTCATGGACGAACCGTGATGCTGCTTTCAAACAATTCAGAAAGAACCGACTATTCGCCAATACTGATGATGCGGAACTTTGGGATTATGTGAACTGCGGAACTTCTTCGAATGAAAAAGGAGGGGTTTCCCTCGCCTATTCAAAAGAATGGGAAGCGAAGATTTACATGACTGTTACAAATCCATGGCGAGAATTTAAGCTGCTGAAGCAACCGTTCTTGGTGATCAGAGGAGAAACTTCAGATACAATCTTTCCAAGCGTGTGGAAGAAATTGAAAGCTTCAAATCCAAACGGAAATTTCATTGAATTTGAAGATACTGGACACATCGTGCCACTCGAAAAACCAATCAAAGTAGCAGAAACGATACGTACGTTCCTGAATTCAAATTGAGTTCATTCCGTTCCTACTCCATGCCTATATTCGCAAACTCAAATCAGCCCAATGAACATTGAATTTAACCGCAACGAGGACGTGATGAAGCAACTGATCTCTAAAATGGAGAATCGGTTAGAGCAAATTTACCTCGGTGGTGGTCAAAAACGGATCGACAAGGAACACGAAAAAGGCAAAATGACTGCCCGCGAACGTGTTGCAGCACTAATTGACCCAGAATCTGATACGATTGAGCTGGGGGCATTTGCAGGCTACGGACTATACGAGGAAGAGGGCGGTTGTCCTGGTGGTGGCGTGGTTGTGGTGATTGGTTACGTAAGCGGCAAACAGTGCATTATTGTGGCAAACGATGCCACGGTGAAGGCTGGCGCTTGGTTTCCGATTACAGGAAAAAAGAACCTCCGTGCACAAGAGATTGCGATGGATAACCGACTACCAATCATTTACTTGGTGGACAGCGCAGGTGTTTTCCTCCCAATGCAAAACGAGATTTTTGCCGACAAAGAACATTTTGGAAGGATTTTCCGAAATAACGCCAAGATGAGCAGCATGGGAATTCCTCAGATTTCTGCCATTATGGGAAGCTGTGTGGCTGGTGGTGCTTACCTACCTATTATGAGCGATGAGGCTTTGATTGTTGACAAAACAGGAACGATTTTCCTTGCTGGATCTTACTTGGTGAAAGCCGCAATTGGTGAGAATATCGATAACGAAACGCTCGGTGGCGCAGATACGCACTGCGATATTTCTGGTGTGACAGACTACAAAGCGAAGGATGATGCAGATGCGCTAAAAACCATCCGAAGTTTGGTAGACAAACTCGGTTCGTTTGAGAAGGCAGGATTCAGCAGAACCGAGCCGAAAGCTCCGAAGGAAAAGCCAGAAGAAATCATTGGAATCCTTCCTGAACTGAGAACGAAAGAGTACGACATGCGCGACATCATTTACCGATTAGTAGATGAATCGAAAATTGATGAATACAAGGCAGATTACGGTAAATCAATTATCACCTGCTATGCACGAATTGACGGTTGGGCGGTAGGAATCGTGGCCAATCAGCGTAAAATCGTAAAGAGCGCCAAAGGCGAAATGCAATTCGGTGGCGTGATCTATTCAGATAGTGCAGACAAATCTGCCCGCTTCATTATGAATTGTAATCAGAAGAAAATCCCATTGGTGTTTTTGCATGATGTCACGGGATTCATGGTTGGTTCGCGTTCGGAACATGGCGGAATCATTAAGGATGGCGCCAAAATGGTGAATGCAGTTGCAAATAGCACCGTTCCTAAATTCAGTATTGTGGTCGGCAACAGCTACGGAGCAGGAAACTACGCCATGTGCGGAAAGGCCTATGACCCACGATTGATTGTGGCTTGGCCAACAGCAAACATTGCCGTAATGGGCGGTGCGCAAGCAGCCAAAGTTCTGCTTCAAATTCAGAAAAGTACACTCAAAGCCAAAGGCGAAGAAATTACCCCTGAAGTAGAAAAAGAGCTTTTAGACAGAATCACTCAAGGCTACGAAGAGCAAACTTCGCCTTACTATGCAGCTTCACGCTTGTGGGTTGATGCCATCATAGACCCACGCGATACTCGCAAATGGATTAGCATGGGAATTGAGGCTGCGGAACATGCTCCGGTGGAGAAGTTCAATCTTGGGCTTATTCAGACCTAAAAAAGGTTTTTAACCAGCACATTTCCTTACAATTTGCTCACTTCTACACCTGTGGAGATGGCATTTTCGTAAAACTTTAGCATCTTCCCGCTGCTTAAAAACCTCCAATCATGTAATAAAAAACCCTTTGCACAAACGTGCAAATGGTTTTTCAGTTCCAAGCCGATTCCTGGTCAGCTTTATTTGTTCTGCCACGCAACGGGCATCTGGTTCGTATGAGAAAAATCGTTCAGCGATGGGTCAAAATAAATCCAGGCAACTTGCTCTGGGTTTTCAGTATCACCAGTTTCAACATCAACCACAAATTCAAATTTCTGATTCTCGTACTTGTACCCTTTCATCACTTCCGTGTTCAAATTCACACGCTTGTGCACCCCCGTGTTCGATGCAACATCAATGATGTAATCCTTATCAAATTCCAGATTAAACTTAAAGTTTCCGTCTCTTGGAACCATCTGTTGTTCAATCAATTCCACACTTTGAGACTGATGATAATATCGGTAAATCGTAACCGAACTCATAATTTCCTTCGCCTTCTTGTTGCAAAGAATCTCGCCTTGTAGAGTTAACCTCCCATAGTCCTGTGCCGTAGCCGAACCACAAACGATAAGGAAAGTGAAAACGAGTGTGTAAAGTCGTGTGATAATGCGAGTTAGGAAGTCCATGTCCGTTGATTTTAATGGCTATGTCTTCTTAACGCCACCAATTAATTTTCCGTTTCAATTTATCGGCCAACGGCACACTTGTCGGACAAACAACCGCATCCGACCGATAAACGGCTTCTGCCTTTTTTGGGCGTGCCCGCCATGCCAGCTTGGTTTAGCGAAGTCGAAACCTGTTACGTGGCGGTCGGGTCGTTCGCTATATCTTTTTTCCTCCTTCATTTCGACTACGCTCAATGAAGGCGAAAAAAAGGATGCCGCTCCCACCCCTCACGCAGCTCAGTCTGCCAAATCCGTGTGTTAATCAAGAACCGTAGCATTCAAATTGCTTATTGGCAACTGAAATTTTCCCTCAATGGTTCTAACTGAATTCAACCAATAACCATTAGCAAAATAACCATCAACCAAAGCCGAATCCTATCTTTGCGCTCCCAAATAAATTTCAAGCACAAAGCATGATTACTATAACGCTGCCAGACGGAGCACAGAAGAAGTACGAAAGTGGCATCACACCCATGGATGTGGCCATGAGCATCAGCGAAGGATTGGCGCGCAACGTCATTTCTGCCAGCGTAAACGGAACAAAGGTTGAAACGGTCACTCCTATCACATCCGATGCAAAACTTGTGCTCTACACTTGGAACGACAAGGCAGGAAAAGAAACATTCTGGCATTCGTCTGCTCACGTTTTGGCGCAAGCACTCGAACATCTCTATCCGGGAATCAAACTGACAATTGGGCCTGCCATCGAGAATGGGTTCTATTATGATGTCGATTTAGGAGAAGGTCGTTCCATCACCGATTCTGACTTCAAAAAGATTGAAGACACTTTCATGGAATTTGCCCGTCAAAAGGCCGAATTCAAACTGAAACCAGTTTCCAAGGCTGATGCACTTAAGTTATATAAGGATGCAGGAAATGAGTTTAAGGTTGAATTGATTGAGAACCTTACAGATGGCGAAATCACCTTCTGCGATCACTCTGATTTCACCGATCTCTGCCGTGGTGGTCATTTGCCAAATACAGGTTTTATCAAGGCGGTAAAGATCATGAATGTGGCCGGTGCTTACTGGCGCGGTGATGAGAAGAACAAGCAATTGACACGTGTTTACGGCATCTCTTTTCCAAAAGACAAAGAGCTAAAGGAATACCTCGTGTTGCTAGAAGAGGCTAAGAAACGTGACCACAGAAAACTCGGAAAGGAACTAGAGCTATTTACCTTCTCACAGCGCGTTGGACAAGGCCTTCCGCTTTGGTTGCCAAAAGGAGCCGACCTCAGAAAACGACTAGAAAACTTTCTTCAAAAGCAGCAAGTTGAAGCTGGCTACGAAATGGTCATCACGCCACATATCGGTTCTAAAGAACTATATGTCACTTCTGGTCACTATGCCAAATACGGCAAAGACAGCTTTCAACCCATAAACACGCCTGCCGAAGGCGAAGAATTTCTTCTAAAACCGATGAACTGTCCGCATCACTGCGAGATATACAAGTTCAAACCGCGTTCATATAAAGATCTTCCTGTCCGTTTGGCCGAGTTCGGCACTGTTTACCGTTACGAGCAAAGTGGAGAACTCCACGGATTAACTCGCGTTCGTAGTTTTACGCAGGATGATGCACACATTTTCTGCCGCCCCGATCAGGTAAAAGACGAGTTCGTAAAAGTGATGGACCTTGTACTATATGTATTGAAGGCACTTCACTTTGAAGATTACACTGCTCAAATTTCATTGCGTGATCCTGATGATAAAGAGAAATACATTGGTTCTGATGAGAATTGGGCGAAAGCCGAAGCTGCAATCGTAGAAGCTGTTGCTGAACGCGATATCAAAACCGTTACCGCTTATGGCGAAGCCGCATTCTACGGTCCAAAGCTAGATTTTATGGTAAAAGACGCTTTGGGAAGAAGCTGGCAGTTGGGAACCGTGCAGGTTGACTACAATCTTCCTGAGCGATTTGAGCTAGAATATGTTGGTTCAGATAACGCAAAACACACGCCTGTAATGATCCACCGCGCGCCATTTGGTTCTATGGAGCGTTTTGTGGCCGTGCTTTTAGAGCATTGTGCTGGCAAATTTCCGCTTTGGTTAACCCCAGATCAAGTTGCAATTCTGCCTGTTTCTGAGAAATATAATGACGAAGCAAAAAAGCTTTCAGTATTGCTTAAGAATTACGACCTTCGCGCCCTCGTTGACGAGCGCAATGAGAAAATTGGAAGGAAAATCCGTGATACGGAAGTGATGAAGGTTCCTTATATGTTGATAGTGGGCGAACAAGAAGTGAACTCAGGAAAACTATCGGTTAGGAAGCAGGGAGAAGGAGATCTTGGCACATTCAGCATTGAAGAATTTGCCAAAATCATTCAGGATGAGATTGAAGCAGATTTGAGCGTAAATTGAACAGTAACTAAAGTAGAACACCATTAGAAGACCAGCAAGACCGAGGAGAGTCGTAAGACGCGAAGACCCCCATAAGATCAATGATAAGATAGATGCCCGCGAGGTGCGTTTAGTAGGCGAAGGAATTGAGCCTGGAGTATATCCTATCAGAAAAGCCTTGGAATTGGCGGAAGAGCAAGAGCTCGACCTAGTGGAAATATCTCCAGATGCGGCACCGCCCGTTTGTAAGATATTAGACTACAAAAAGTTTCTGTTTGAGCAGAAAAAGAAGCAGAAGGAGCTGAAAGCCAAAGCCACCAAGATTGTGGTGAAGGAAATCAGGTTCGGACCGAATACTGATGATCATGATTTTGATTTCAAACTCAAGCATGCTCAGCAGTTTCTTGAGCAGGGATCAAAAGTGAGAGCTTTTGTTTTCTTCAGAGGGAGGTCTATTGTATATAAAGACCAGGGAGAAATTCTTCTTTTGAAGTTCGCCAGTGAATTGGAGGAACTTGCAAAAGTGGAAATGATGCCAAAAATGGAAGGAAAGAAGATGTTTATCATCCTCGCTCCTAAGAAAGGATCAAAAACAAAATAGTAAATCAATAATAGACGTCATGCCAAAGGTTAAGACAAATTCCAGTGCCAAGAAACGTTTCAAACTGACGGGTTCTGGAAAAATCAAGCGGAAGCACGCGTTCAAAAGTCACATTCTTACCAAGAAAACGACCAAGCAGAAGAGAAATCTGACGAAGCCGACATTGGTAAGCGATGCCGACATGAAGAACGTAAAGCACATGCTTAACATCTAAGTTTTAAAGTTTAACCCGGTTTTAAGCTCAATAAGTTTCCAACGAGGAACGCTTAACGCCAAAAACAAAACAAAATGCCAAGATCAGTAAATGCCGTTGCCGCAAGGGCAAGACGGAAAAAAGTCCTCAAGCAGGCAAAAGGTTACTTCGGAAGAAGGAAAAATGTTTGGACTGTTGCGAAAAACGCGGTTGAAAAAGCACTCGTTTACCAGTACCGCGATAGACGTGTCCGTAAACGTGAATTCAGAAAATTGTGGATTCAGCGTATCAATGCAGGAGCACGTCAGTACGGAATGTCTTATTCAGTATTCATGGGTAAAATTGCAACGAGTGGAATCGACATCAATAGAAAGGTTCTTGCCGATCTTGCGATGAACGAGCCAGAGGCTTTCAAAGCCGTTTTTGATCAAGTAAAATAAACTTCGTTTGAAGAATATGTAAGGGTCGTGCCGAAAGGAACGACCCTTACTGTTTTACAAAAAACAACCACTTTTGATATTTTCAGAATTTAGGTTTGAACCGAACCTTTGAAGTCAGTACCTTCATCGACATGAAAAAATTGATTTTCATGGTTGTATTTATGATCTCCACCGCTGCCTTGCGTGGTCAGTGCTTGGATACCCTCAATTTCCCAAATCTTCAACCACCTTGCAATCCTGATTTTATTCCAGTATGCGGTTGCGATGGAGTTACCTATCAAAACCGTTGCTTCGCAGATTTTGCCACTGTAATTCAATACATAGATGGCCCTTGCGAGCAAGTGGCTCTGAGCATTTTTCCAAATCCTACAACCAATTGGTTGTTCACAACCATCGTTACGAAGTATGAGGCTGACGTGAACCTCTACATATTCGACAGGAACGGAACAATCTACTATTCGCGTTACTTACAGTCGGTTACGTCAGAATACCTCACCCTTCCCATGAATGGTTTTGACCAAGGCGTTTACATCCTGATGGTTGAATCTAACGGTGTTGCCAAATTCACCAAATTCGTGAAGTGGAACGAGTAGCCAAAACCATCGGAATACTTAACTTTAAAGCTTAATCGGGGCAATGCTTTCTGAACCAGAAACAGAGATATTCGAGAATGTAAAAGAAATCTTCTCCAACTATTTGGGGGAGCACAGTCATAGGAAAACACCTGAGCGTTTTGCTATTTTGGCCGAGGTATACTCAAGCGAAGGTCACTTTGATATTGAATCGCTTTACGTTCAAATGAAGACGAAAAACTACCGCGTAAGTCGCGCCACGCTTTACAACACAATTGAACTTCTTCTTGATTGTAAATTGGTCACCAAACATCAGTTTGGGAAGAACATTGCTCATTTTGAACGGTCTTACAAGTACGCACAGCATGACCATTTAATCTGTCAGGATTGCGGGAAAGTATTTGAATTCTGCGATCCTCGTATTCAGCACATTCAAAATATGGCTGGAGACATTCTTGGTTTCAACATTACCAATCATTCATTGAATTTCTATGGCAGTTGTAAAAAACTGGCCAATGGCGGCAAATGTGACCGCATGACCAAAACCGATTAATTATGGAATACAACATAACGGATTACGGAAACGTAAAATTGATAACGCTATCGGGTCGACTGACTGAAAAATCGCAGGCAACTGAGCTGATTATGGAGTTTGAATCGCTTATTGAAAGCGGGACAAACCGTTATTTAATGAGTCTGGAAGACTTGGAATATGTGAATAGTTCTGGGCTAAACCTTCTTATTGGCATGTTCACTTCCGCACGGAATTCAGGTGGCGAATTGGTTATTGGTGGCATTTCTCCAAAAGTGAAGAAGCTGATGGTGATGACCAAGCTTGATTCAATTTTTAAAATCTATCATTCGGTGGCAGACGCAACCGAAAGTTTCTAACTCAAAAGCGAATTACATTGAAGAAAGTGGATGTGCTCTTAGGACTCCAATGGGGAGACGAGGGAAAGGGAAAAATTGTTGACGTACTAACCCCTAAGTACGATGTAATAGCACGATTTCAAGGCGGGCCGAATGCTGGACACACCTTAGAATTTGAAGGAATTAAACACGTATTGCACACAATTCCTTCTGGAATATTTCGCAAGAATGCCATTAATATTGTAGGAAATGGTGTTGTTATAGACCCAATAATCTTCAAAAAGGAGATTACTGCTTTAGATAAATTGAATGTGGACGCATCGGCCACTTTGAAAATTTCAAAGAAGGCGCATTTAATTCTTCCAACACACCGCTTGTTAGACGCAGCATCAGAAGCAGCAAAAGGCAATAGCAAGATTGGCAGCACCCTGAAAGGAATTGGTCCAACGTACATGGACAAAACAGGCCGAAATGGTCTACGTGTGGGTGATTTCCTCACCGCTAAATTCAAGGAAAAATATAATTTCTTGAAAGAGAAACACGAACAAATACTCAAGCAATTTGGAGCTGAAAGCGTTTCTGTTGAGGTGGAAAATGAGTGGTTTGAGAGTTTGGAAACCCTGAAGCGGTTTGAACTAATCGACAGCGAGCAATACATCAACAATAAGTTGAAGGCTGGTGAATCTGTTTTGGCAGAAGGCGCCCAAGGTTCATTGCTTGATATTGATTTCGGTTCGTATCCCTTTGTCACATCATCAAACACAGTTTGTGCAGGGGCTTGTACAGGACTTGGAGTAGCGCCTAATCGGATAGGTAACGTTATAGGAATCTTTAAAGCGTATTGTACACGCGTAGGTTCTGGGCCATTTCCTACAGAACTGTTTGATGAAACAGGAGAAGATTTGTGCAGGATTGGTAATGAATACGGCTCAACCACAGGTAGAAAACGTAGATGTGGATGGTTGGATATTCCAGCTTTGAACTACGCCATCATGATAAATGGTGTGACTGAATTGAACATGCTTAAGACGGATGTGCTTGATTCGTTTGACACCATTAAAGTTTGTACACAATACAGAGTGAATGGCGAACTGACGGATCAAATGCCATTTGATCTAACAGAAACGGTTGAGCCAGTTTACATCGAAATGAAAGGATGGAAAACAGATTTGACTGGTTTTACCAATGGAGAACCACTTCCATCTGAACTGAAGGATTACATTGCTTTTATCGAAAAGCAAACTGGGGTTTCCATTTCGGTTGTATCTGTTGGGCCAGATAGAGAACAAACTCTTTTTCAAAATGTTACAACAGTAACAGCTTAAACGGAATTGAAATGGCAGTTGTAATTGCAGCTATAGTCTTACTTGGAATCGGCTTTGCAGGAATAGGCATCAAACTTCTTTTAAAGAAAGACGGGCAATTTTCTGGCACGTGTGCAAGCAACAGTCCGTTCTTAAACAAAGACGGAGAAGCTTGTGGTTTTTGCGGTGCCATGCCAGAGGAGCAATGTAAAAAGCCGAACGAGGCGGCTTAATCAGTGTCGTTTGAATTTAATGGCGGGTTTAGTTCGAACAACTGAACGTTCACCCCATTGAACTTACTTGCCTGTATCAAATTTGAATGTTGCTTCAGACTGTCGAGATTAAAATTCGGTTCGGCATAGCCTTCATGGGCAGAAACTAGTAATAATCGATCATAATTGGCATGGTCAGATTCGGGTGAAACTACATCGTGCCATACCCAAAGAATCCGATTCTGAACCATGATTTTCTGTGTCATTTCAGGGTCTTTGTAAGCATCAATATCATAATAATACATGAAGGATGTGAACTCATACCAAGGATTGATATACACGGCCGTCCTTTCATCAAGTTCTGACCTGATAATTGCGACCGCATTGCGCCAATCCCCTTCGGTATAAGGTGTAAAGTCGATTGATAGACCTGACACTACCAACGCTAGGATTAAAGGAATCAGCTTCCAGTATCTAGGAATAATCACATCAATGGAAATTGCCAACAATAATAACATTCCAGGAAGCGAAGAAAGCACATACTTATCCTGAAATACAGGCTCTATTAGGTACGAAAAGACGTAGCTGATACTCAATGGAAATACAATCCAAGCCACAATCATTGCAAAATGAATCCAATGTTCTAGCCAGCGTTTTCGTATGCTCGGAATGAGTAGCAAAAGCAAAAGTGCCAATTGAATGGCCATGACGTACCATTTGCCATAGAAAACGTTAATCACATACCACATATCTTCCCAATTTGGTGGGTCGAACCACATTTCAACTTCCTTCTCAAAATAAGGTATGGTTAGATAGTATGCTCCGAAAGAAAGTGCTGCCAGAACAATGGTTAAGAGCAACGGCCAAGCACGTTTCACATTCTGATAATTTCCCAAAAGGGCAATGGTCACTTGTGCTGGCAAATTGAAGATGGATGTTGGATGCACATAGATCATCAAGGTGGTTGTGATGTAATACAGAAACAGCTTCCACTTAGATGGACTGCGAAGGTAATCGAACAGAAAGCCGTACGATAGGATTACCGTGACCATCAGCAGCGTGTATGGTCGAACCAGATGCGTGAACCGGAACAGCATTGGCGAAAAGCAGAACAGTAAGGCTGCCATCGCGCCTACCCTGTATCCGAAATTTCTCAGACCAATGAGATACATGGCCAATACCGACAATACTCCCATCAATACGCTAAAGAAACGCAGTGCCCATTCGGTCACTCCAAACCGCTTCACCCAAAATGAAATCAGCACGTTGAATACCGGAGGATTTGGATCATTGGCGGCTCTTTCAATAACATCATGGTAAGGCATTTGGGCATACCACACATGAACCGTCTCATCAAGCGATAGGGATGAATAATCCAGATTATATGTGTGGACAAGAAGAGCAATTGCAAGCAGGAAGATTCCGGTAAGCAGTTGCTGCGACTTGGATGTTCCAAAGTTCATCAGACTACTGAACATTCTTTTCTGCTTTCACACCATCAGAAATCCAAGTTTCGACCTTGGATGAGGCTGAATAAATAAGAACGCCTTCAATTGATTCCGTCTTTTCGATGAGTTCTTTAGCTCGCTCAAATCCCATTACCATACAAGCTGTTGCCAGTGCATCAGCAGTCATACAATCCTCGGCAATGATAGTGGCACTCAGCACATCTGTTTTGGCAGGATATCCTGTGACTGGATCAAGTGAATGACCATACTTAACGCCATTTATCTCCACGAACTTGCGGTAATTGCCAGAAGTAGCCAAAGAGCGATTGTTCAACTCAACTGACATGGCGAGTTTCCTGATTCCTGAAGCTTCTTCCTCAGGAACATCGATTCCAATACTCCAATTTTCTTCGCTCGGTTTGGTTCCGCTAGCGCGAATCTCCCCTCCTATTTCCACCAAATAATTGAATATTCCGAGACTTTCCAAATAGCGTGCTAGTACATCCACCGAATAGCCTTGTGCAATGGCATTCACATCAAGTTGCGTTTGCGGATTGGTCTTATCATAATCTTGACCATCCAATATCACGTACTTCATTCCCACAAACGCCATCAGGCTATCAACTTTGGACGAATCCAATTGGGCGACCTGCCAATTGTTTTCAAACCAGTATTTCATCAATGGTGAAACGGTTATATCAAACGCTCCATCTGACAACTGATTAATCTCCTGAGAACGATTTACAACCTCCTTAAATAACTGCGGTTGCTCTAACGGAATATGCTCATTCCTATTCCACTTGCTGATGTAACTAGTTTCTTGGTAGGTTGATAAAACACGGTCAAATGCCAGCAAGAGACTATCAATCTGGTACTGTAAATCTGTTCCGTTGTTGTAATAAATGACAGAGTAACTTGTTCCCTGCGTGAAGCCCGTGGCCTCTTTCCTTACACCAGTTGAACAAGCGGCAAAAAGCAGCATTGCGGCAATAATCCAAACATTTTTCATCACTCCAAAAGTAAAGGACTAAGCCAAACCACGCATGTGATTATTTACAGCCTCTTTTCTCCAATTCAGCTGCAAGTTCAGCATCAAATGCTTTGCGTTGTGCCGTTTCAATGAATTCTTGTTCAATCAATGAATCCAATTTAAACTTAATAACCTTGGCAAGATCGAGACTTCTATTTACCACACTGTCTTTGTATGGTTGCAAGTCGTTCAACTGCGTTTGAAGAACTGCTTTGGTGCTATCAGATGTGTTCGGCAGTATCAGCGTGTCTTCAATGAAACGCATTTTGTCTGCCAATTCGAAACGCGCTTTTCGGAGAGAAACTGCTTCACAATGCAAATCTGCCATCCATTGAACGGGATCTTCTCCAACTTCTTTTGTTGCTTCATTTTCACATGCTACAAATGCGGCTACCACGAAAATGATCAGTAACAATTCTAGTTTACCTTTGGCCATTCTATCTGTTCAATTACGTTGTGACCTATCTTTCTTCCTGTAACCAATCCTTCCAAATTATCCATCTGATAATGGATTCCACCGTAAAACCGTGAATTGGCACATTCGGCCGACATGTCCGCAAAATTTGAGAAGTGGCGGATTCCGAAACCAAACTGAAGCCCAGTGCGATCAGACAATTCGTATTTGCCATCTCCATTGGTAAATAATTCAGTAATGACCACTTCTCCCACATCAATTTCGCAGGAATGTCCAGACGAATAAGCGGGGAACGGTGGCGTTCCGATTACCGTATTAAAATTAGGATCAATATTTTGGC
>JBDNJH010000278.1:0-7174 GCA_041687875.1 Flavobacteriales bacterium
AGAGTTTGAGCAATCGGAAGACGAACTGGTCTCCTCTTTCTTCAATTAAAAAGGAATAATTAGGAATTAAAAATTTAAAATCATCACGCTAACATACTCATGAAGTGCCATCCATTGTGTAAGCCTTCACTCATCATTCTTAATTCTAAAATCATGGCTTCTCCAAAATTCAAATTCCGTCTGGGTCTGTTCGTAGCGGGCGGGCTTGCGCTGTTCGTCATCGCCATTTTCATCATTGGCAAGCAGCGGAACATGTTCGACCCAGTGTATGAGCTCAGAGCCACGTTCTTCAATGTGAGCGGCCTTCAGGTAGGCAATAATATCCGTTTTTGGGGCATCAACGTGGGCACGGTGGAGAACATCACCATCATCAACGACAGCACGGTGCAGGTGAACATGTCCATCCGCAAGGCTGTGCAGAAATTCATTAAGGTCGATTCTGAAGTGACCATCGGTTCTGAAGGGTTGATTGGTGACCGCCTGCTGTTGATAAGCCAAGGTGGTACCCAGGCCAAAGTGGCCGAAAATGGCGCGCTACTCTCGTCCAACGAACCTGTAGAAACAGACGAGATTATGGCCAGTCTGGAAGTAAGCGCAGCCAATGCGGAGGTAATCACAAATGAACTGGCCGAAATTATGGAGCAGGTGAATAGTGGTGAAGGCACCATCGGCAAGCTCATTCGCAGTGATGACATGGCCAATAGCCTTGACCAGACCATGGAGAATCTCGAAAAAAGCTCCAAGGGTCTGGAGCAGAATATGGAGGCCGCCAAGGACAACTTCCTGCTACGGGGATACTTCAAGAAACAGGAGCGATCGGATAGGAAAAAGGCACGAGAAGCAGCCGATGGAAAAGAGAAGGCGGCTAAGAAGGCAGCGGGCAAGTAATAGTTTACCTCCTGTACACATTTCAACTTGCACTTCATACCAATTTTTAAAACATTCGTGCAGACCTGCTAGGTTTTCAAAACCTAACAGGTCTCGCTGTTTAAAGCGCCCATTCCACTGCGCTGGTGCAAGTTTGATCCGCTGGCACAAGTTTGCAACTTGTGCCTACGTATCTCTTTTCGTGTTTCCGTTTTAAAATACCTTTGCCGCCCATGAAAACAATCATTCTAAACAAGGGCAAAGAGAGTTCATTACTAAGAAAGCACCGCTGGGTGTTTTCGGGTGCCATAGCCAAAACATCGGCAAAGCCAGAAAACGGTGAACTGGTGAGCGTGGAAGATTTCCAAGGGAATTATATCGGTGCTGGGCATTATCACAATGGTTCCATTGCCGTGCGGATGCTCACGTTTGACAAGGAACGCGTTGACCAGACCTTTTGGAATAACCGTTTTCAGGAAGCATTTGCCGTAAGAAAAGGATTAGGACTACTTACCAAGGAAACCAACTGTTTCCGTCTCATTCATGCCGAAGGCGATGGTTTGCCAGGATGTGTAGTAGATATTTACAACGATTGCGCGGTAGTGCAAAGTCATACCGATGGCATGGCAAACTGCTCCAAGGAGATTACGAAGGCTTTAGAGAACCTAAAAGGCTTGAAATTCAACTCCATTTATCATCGGAACCTAGCTTCGAAAGAACATGAATTCCTGAAGGGAAAGAAGGAAGAAACGGAAGTGCTGGAGAACGGAATCAAGTTCAAAGTAAATTGGGTGAATGGCCAAAAGACAGGCTTTTTCATCGATCAAAGAGATAATCGTGCTTTGGTTGGAGACTTTGCCAAAGGCCGAAAAGTGCTAAACACGTTCAGTTACACAGGCGGATTCTCTGTTTATGCACTTGCAAATGGTGCCAAGCACGTTACGTCTGTAGATATTTCGCAACCAGCAATTGATCTAGCTGCAGAAAACGCAACAATCAACGGCTTTGACAAAAACCATGAAGCCATCTGTGAAGATGCTTTCAAGTTTGTGGAGAAGGCGGACGGATATGACATGATCATTCTTGATCCGCCTGCATTCGCCAAGTCAATCAAAGCACGTCATCGTGCTGTTCAAGGCTACAAGCGCTTGAATGAAACAGCTTTCAAAAAGATTGCCCCGAACAGCCTTTTGTTCACCTTTTCGTGCTCACAAGTGGTTAATCCGCAAATGTTTGAAAGCGCAGTTCTCGCTGCTGCTATCAACGCTGGAAGAAATGTTCGTGTGTTGAAACGATTGGGTCACGCAGTGGATCATCCTGTCAGTATTTATCATCCCGAAGGAGAATATTTGAAAGGTCTGATGTTGCATGTTTCTTAGAAGTTATGGGGTTATTAGTTATTGGGTTAGTGGTTGATGAATTGGTTTCCTTGATAACGAATAACCTAGTAATCAATAAGTCATCAAAAACGAGCAATGAAGGAATTTACCATTCAAACCCCGAAGCATCCCCTCAGCATTACGGTTTATGAGCCAGTTGAACGACCGAAGTTTGTCTTCATCCTGAACTCGGCTACAGGTGCAAAACAGAGCTATTACCGAACATTCGCTTCTCATTTGGTTGAGAACGGAATTCTTGCTATCACTTACGATTACAGCGGAATTGGGAAATCTGCACCTGCTTCGCTCAAGAATTTTGACACCAGCGCACGAGATTGGGGCGAAAATGATTTGACGGCTGTCATTGATTATGTGTCATTAAACTATGAATACGACAAGTTGGTGCTAATGGGTTTGAGCATCGGTGGACAGATTCTAGGACTTTCGCCATCAATCGGAAAAGCTGACGCTTTGGTGAATGTGGCTGCGCAATCTGGTTATTGGAATCTATGGCCTTTTCCGAACAAAATTGGCGTACTCGCTAGCTGGTTTCTGCTTCCAACCTTAACGTGGATATTCGGCTATTTACCAAGCAAGAAATTGGGCATTATGGAAGATCTTCCGCGAGAAGTGGCGATGGAATGGGCGCGTTGGGGACGATCACCAAAATACCTTTTTGACCATTTTCCAAATGCTGAAGAGAAATACGCAGCTATCAGCATTCCGCTTTGGTCCTATAGTTTTACGGACGATACAACTGCGCCAGGGCCAACGGTTGAATGGATGAACGGCAAATACAGCAATTGCGAGCTAAATTACAGACGAGTAAGTCCTTCTGAACTGGGATTAAAATCCATCGGGCATTTTGGTTTTTTCAGAGAGCCGTGCAAACCACTTTGGGAAGAACTTCTCAAAGATTTAAACGAGAAATTTTAGTCGCGTTCCGAGCAAATCTATGCATGAAACAATCTCATATCGTAACATCTGGCGCATTTCCTATCCGCTAATCCTTGGGTTTGTGGCCGTTACCATTATCAATGTAACGGACACGGCTTTTCTAGGGCGCGTGAGCGAAGTAGCCATCGGTGCATCTGGATTGGGCGGCATTTACGTACTCGTAATGCTAATGGCTGCTTTCGGTTTGGGCATTGGTGCGCAGATTATCATGGCGCGGTATCATGGAGAAGAAAAACCTGAGAAAATTGGCCCTGTTTTCGACCACATGATGTACTTGCTTCTGGCACTTTCGGGAGTAATGATTCTGTTCCATTTTCTATTCGCGGAGCTGTTGCTATCGAGAATCATTGCTTCAGATGCCATTCTTGACAGTACAATTATTTACTCGAACATTAGAGTTGTAGGCTTGATTCCAGCAGCAATTGTTGTAGGGTATCGCTGTTTTTTGACGGGCATCAGCGAAACACGGGCCATTTCCTACGCTGCGGGAATGATGGCGTTTCTGAACTTGATCTTCAACTATCTGTTCGTATTCGGAAATCTAGGTTTTCCCAGAATGGAGATTGCTGGAGCTGGTTATGCCTCGGTGCTTTCGGAAACACTGAGCCTAATTTACCTGATCATTTGGGTGAGACGAAAACGATTGGGCGTTCAGTTCAACTGCTTTCATTTCCCAAAACCCAATTTCGTTCAGATACGCTCCATCATGCGAATAGCCACACCTGTCATGGTTCAGCATATCATTTCCATCGGATCTTGGATGACGTTTTTCCTCATTATTGAAGGAATGGGCGAACGAGAACTCGCCATTTCAAACGTGGTAAGAAGTGGTTATTCAGTTTTGATGATTCCTTTAATCGGCATCGGTCAAGGAACACAAACACTTGTCAGTAAACTGATTGGACAAGGAGGAACGCATCTCGTAGCCACTCTCATCAAACGGTTATTGGTGATCAGCGTGGTTTCTTCCGTTGTGTTGATGTTGCTTAATCTGATCAATCCACGATTGCTTCTTTCTGTGTTCACGAATGATGTATCGCTCATTTCAGATTCCATACCCGTGGTTTACGTCATCTCGTTTTCCATTATTCTTTTTGCAATTTCCATGATTCTGCTTTCGGTTGTTTCTGGCACAGGAAATACGCTGATGACCTTACTGATTGAAATTAGTACACTTGTCATTTATCTCAATTTCACCTACAGAATGGTGCATCAATGGCATCAACCTCTGTACATGGTTTGGACCTCCGAGATTGTATATTTCACAGGTTTGGGACTCTTTTCTGGTCTTTATCTTTGGAGCGGAAAATGGAAAAACTCCAAGGTACATGAATGAGGATTGAGGAGAAATCTTTTTAGCCACAGAGACACGGAAGGCACGGAGGTTTTTACAGAGAAAAACATTAGTTGGCAGTTGAGACCTTCAAGGTTTTAAAAACCTTGAAGGTCTTGGCAAGTATTTCGCAAAGCCTAGACCTGTTAGGTTTCAAAAACCTAACAGGTCTAGAATGAGGAAGATGAAAAATTAGAATATGAGTAAAGAAAGAATCGTTTTTATGGGCACGCCCGATTTTGCGGTGGCAACATTAAAAGCGTTGCTTGATGCAGATGCAAACGTAGTTGGGGTAATTACAGCACCCGATCGGCCATCTGGGCGCGGGATGAAGTTGCAACCATCAGCCGTGAAACAGTTTGCTGTGGAGAATGATTTGAAGGTTCTGCAACCTACCAATTTGAAATCTGAAGCATTCCTAGAAGAACTAAAATCACTTGAATCAACACTTCAAGTAGTGGTTGCATTCCGCATGTTGCCAGAAGTTGTGTGGAATATGCCAGAAAAGGGAACATTCAATTTGCACGCCTCGCTCCTGCCCCATTATCGTGGAGCTGCACCCATCAATTGGGCAGTGATAAATGGCGAGAAAGAATCAGGTGTTACCACGTTTTTATTGCAACATCAGATTGATACAGGGAACATCATCTTTCAGGAAAAAGTGGCCATTGAGGAGAATGAAACCGCTGGAGAATTGCACGATAAACTGATGAATGTTGGTGCTGGTTTGGTGGTAAAAACGCTGGAAGCCATTGAAAGTGGAAATGCTCCTTCTATTCCGCAGAACACCATCGTTGGCGAGTTGCAAGAAGCACCGAAAATCTTTAAGGAGACCTGTAAGATTGATTGGAACAAATCAGAGAAAGATGTCTTCAATCATATTAGAGGACTTTCACCCTATCCGACTGCTTTTACAACGCTTGTCTGTGGTAATGAGGAAATCGGATTGAAGATCTTTCGTGTGAGAAAAGCAGAGAAAGGGAAAACTGAAAAAGGGGAAAACGGAACGATTGAGGTTGACAATCAGCGGATGTTTGTGAAATGTGCGGATGGTTGGTTGGAAATTCTCGAACTGCAAATGGCCGGGAAGAAACGAATGGAAACCAAAGCTTTCCTGTTGGGCTTTGATATTTCGGGATACAGCTGCAAATAGCACGATTAAGAAAACACGCTGATTAGTAGATTTTCTGAATCCCTTTATCCATGGGCATTACAGAAGCAGTTATCAACAAATGTTTGGTTTTATCAACAAAACGTTAGGTTTTGCAATTGAAGTATTGTCACACTTGGCTTGCCATATATATTTGGGCGTAAATAAGAATAAAACCAACAACCATCTTACCATGAACAAGGCAGAATTGATTGAGAAAATTGCTACAGATGCAGGACTTTCTAAGGCAGATGCAAAGCGCGCGTTAGACGCTTTTGTGAGTGCCACTACGGAAGAATTGAAAAAGGAAGATGGTCGGGTTGCATTGGTTGGTTTTGGTTCTTTTACAGTAGCAAAACGTGCCGCGCGTACTGGTCGAAACCCAAAGAATGGTGATCCAATTAACATTGATGCCAAGAATGTTGTACGATTTAAGACCGGAAATGAACTAGCAGACGCTGTCAACTAATTGGTTATTGGGTTATTGGGGTAATGAGTTATTGGCTAGTAACACATTCGGGTCAAATAACCACTAACTCATTAACTATTAGGTTCGGAAAATGGGTAAAAACTGAATGTTTACACTAAAAGTGCACAGTTGCAAATTACAATCATCACTAATGAACAGGCTCCGTTAGCGGAGCCTTTCTTATTTTCGGAAACATGAGTAAGCAAGAGAAGATTGACAATTTTGATGCGAACGGGCCAGGTCTAAAGGATTCGGGACTGTTCGGATTGCCGTTTGATGTGGAAGAAGCCGAAGTGGTAATTCTCCCCATACCGTGGGATGTGACCGTTTCATTTTCGGACGGAACAAACCAAGGACCTGAGTCCGTAATGTGGGCTTCTAAACAAGTAGACCTCTACTATCCCGGGCATAAGAATGCTTGGAAAATGGGCATTGCCATGCGCGATATTCCATTGGATTGGGCCGATTTAAATAAGCATTACCGAAAAAAAGCGCAAGAAGTAATTCGGAAACTAGAAGAAGGCGCTTCAGAACAAGATGCAGATGTGCGGGAACTCGTTGCAGAAATTAACGAGCAATGTTCGGAATTGATGGACTACGTTTATACCCGTTCGCTGGCGCAACTGGAAGCAGGAAAACTGGTAGGAATCCTCGGTGGCGACCACAGCACGCCTTTCGGATTGATGAAAGCATTGGCAGAAACGCAAGGCGAATATGGCATTCTTCAGATTGATGCTCATGCCGATTTGCGTGATGCGTATGAAGGTTTCACCTATTCTCACGCCAGTATTATGACCAATGCGCTCACACTCAAAAACGTAACAAAACTGGTTTCTGTTGGCGTACGCGACATCTGCGAACAGGAAGTGGAAACGATTGAAAACAGCAACGACCGTATTGTGGCCTTCTATGACGAACACCTGAAAGCCAAAGAATTTAACGGCATCAACTGGAATTCCATTTGTGAAGAGATTATCGCTCAATTGCCTCAAAAGGTCTACATCAGCTTTGATATTGAT
>JBDNJH010000051.1:0-13280 GCA_041687875.1 Flavobacteriales bacterium
CAACCTGACGTTACACCGCTGCTAATGGAGCGGATGTTGCCACGCATTCAGCCGTTTATGGTGCAGATGAACAACTATTTCACCGAAAGGGGACATGAGGATCCAATTACCATGATGCGCTATTATTCTGCTGTAATGGATGGTGTACAACTACACATTATGATGGATCCAGAAAATTTCCCAGTTGAGAAAGTGAAACAAATGATGATAAATCAATTCGCATAATAGAACGCAGATAACGCTGATTGAACGGATCAACACTGATTTTTAGAAACAAGAAATACAATTATGAAAACCGCAGCCACAATAAAATCACTCTCGTCTTCTCTGCGCCTCTACGTGACATTACTTCTCCTTATTCCATTCAGTGCCCAATCTCAAACAGCATTAGATATCATCAAAAAGGCTGATGAACTTACTCGCGGAGCTTCTTCCGAAGGAGAAATGACCATCAAGATTGTGCGCCCCAAGTGGGAGCGTGAGATGCAGATGAAAACATGGTCGTTGGGCACGGAATATTCGCTGATGCTAATAACGGCCCCTGCAAAAGAGAAAGGAACGGTCATGCTAAAACGGGAGAAAGAGGTTTGGAATTGGGTGCCATCCATCGAACGCACGGTAAAACTCCCGCCAAGCATGATGATGCAAAGTTGGATGGGCACCGACCTGACCAACGATGACCTCGTGAGGCAATCGTCAGTTGTAATTGATTATACCCACCAAATTGTGAAGGACAGCACAATCAATGGGCGAAAATGTTGGAAGCTCAAACTCACGGCTAAGCCTGATGCTCCTGTTGTTTGGGGATACATAAACGTGTGGGTTGATAAGGAATATTACATCCAGCTTCGAACAGAGTTCTATGATGAGGATGGCTACTTGGTCAACATTTTCAACGCTTACGACATTAAGAAAATGGACGGCAGAACTATGGCAACCCGAATGGAAATGATCCCTGTTGATAAACCAGGAAACAAGACCATTCTAATTACCAACAGCATCAATTTCGATACAGGCGTGAAGGAAGATTACTTCAACACCAATCAGATGAAGAAGATGAAGTAGATGCCTCCCCAACCCCTCCAAAGGAGGGGCCACAGAGCGACTTGGAAACCATAAACGCTACAATGAAATTCACCTTGATCTATTCACAAAAACTTCCATCAACAGACGATTTCTGCTCGATGCACAATTCCCCCTTTGGGGGACAAAGGGGGCCGCTATGCTTTTAAAACTCGCTTGGCGCAACATCTGGAGGAACAAACGCAGAACTGCGATAACCATCGCATCGGTGTTCTTTGCCGTGTTCTTCGCGGTGTTTATGCGCAGCATGCAGATGGGCATTTATGCGAAGATGATTGATAGCGTAACGCGCTTCTATATCGGGCATATTCAGGTGCATTCCAAAGGATATTGGGATGATCAAACCATGGATAATGCGTTCTCGTTGGATGATCCAGCACTAGACAAAATCAGCGAGAACAAGCACGTTACGATGGCCGCCAAAAGGCTCGAAGGTTTCGCACTTTCGTCCATGGGAGATGTGACCAAAGGTGTTCTCATGTTGGGCGTTGATCCCAAGGTGGAAGACCAACTGATGGGCCTTTCAGAAAAGATGACGAGTGGAACTCTTTTCGGTGCTGATGACAGCTCGGTGATAGTTGGCGAGAAGTTGGCCGCATTCTACAAAGTTGGAGTTGGTGATACGCTTGTTTTCATCTCGCAAGGTTATCATGGCGTGAGTGCAGCGGCCAAATATCCAATTGCGGCTGTTGTCAAGTTCGGTGCTTCCATTCTCAACGAAAAAGCAGTTCTGTTTCCCATCAAGGAGGCACAGTATTTCTTCGGAGCAGAAAACCTCGCCACATCCATTGCAGTGGTAATCGACAATCCCAGTCGCCTGAAAAAGGTGAAACGCCAACTTTCGGATGAACTGGATAACGATACCTACGAAGTGCTTGATTGGGAAGAAGCCATGCCCGAACTGGTGCAGGCCATTCAGGCCGATAGTGCAGGTGGCATCATCATGCTCATGATATTGTACATGGTGGTTTCCTTCGGGATTTTTGGAACCATGCTGATGCTCATTCAAGAACGGATGTATGAATTTGGAGTTTTGCTTTCCATCGGAATGTCACGTTTCAAAATTTGGGGTGTTGTCTTTTTGGAAAGCGTTATGACCACCGTTCTGGGTGCCATTCTAGGTGTGATAGGTGTTTTTCCAGTGGTACTCTATTTCAATCACAATCCATACGAACTGACGGGTAAAGCTGCACAGGCCATTGCCCAAGAAGGTTGGGATCCTGTTTTGCCAGCATCGCTAGATCCATCAATTGCCCTGACCCACATGGTTATTGTAATCGGAGTATCATTACTTATTACGCTCTATCCAGCGTGGATTATTCATAAAATGAAACCCGTTGAAGCACGAAGAACTTAACCATGCACGTGATTCTAAATATTGAAAACGGCTTGATTCTCTTAGCCCTATCACTATCTGGTATTCCACACATGTTTTGTAGGACGAAAACCATAAAAGCCATGCACAAATCATGCTTCGAACTAACAACCATATACTATGCTAATCAAAATTGCTTGGAGAAACGTATGGCGTAACAACCTCAGAAGTGGGGTTGTCATCGCATCTATTGCCCTTGGTATTTGGGCGGGATTGTTCGTTATCAGCGTGTCTTCTGGACTGAACGAACAACGGACGGAGGATGCGCTCAACACGTCCATTTCTCATATTCAGATTCACAATCCGCAGTTCATTCAGGACAATAATGTGGAGTTCCGAATCGAAGATGAGGATGCGGTTCGCAATGCTTTGAACGGCAATTCGAATGTGAAAGCTTTTACAGAACGTGTTGTGCTTAACGGTATGGTTTCATCATCAACAGGCGGTTATGGTGTGCGAATCACAGGAGTTGACCCAGAAGCAGAGCAACAGGTGACAACCTTAAACGAGAAGATGGTGGATGGCGAATACCTCACGGGCATCAAGCGGAATCCAATTATCATCGGTAAAAAATTGGCCGAGAAACTGAATGTTGACCTGCGGAAGAAAATCGTTCTCACGTTTCAGAAAGACGATGGCGAGATTGTCACAGGTGCGTTCCGCGTAGCTGGAATTTTCAAAACCTCGAACTCAAAATCGGATGAATTGAACGTGTTTGTGACATCCGAAGACCTGAACCGTTTGCTGGAGGAAAGCGCAGGATTTCACGAAGTTGCCGTGTTGCTGAATGATGTCTCGGAGGTTGACACCGTTGCAGCCGTTATTGGAGCGGAATTCGGCAACCTGTCGGTTCAGACATGGAAAGAAGTTGCACCCGAATTGGGCTACGCGGATGAGATGATGCAACAGATGCTGTACATCATCATCGGAATTATACTTCTGGCGCTTTCATTCGGCATTATCAACGCCATGCTAATGGCGGTTTTAGAACGAAAACGTGAGCTCGGAATGCTGATGTCCGTGGGAATGAACAAGACCAAAGTTTTCTTCATGATTGTGGTAGAAACGGTTTTCATCTCACTCGTTGGAGGCCCGTTGGGAGTTATTCTCGGATTTCTGACGGTGTCTCATTTTGGCTCCGCAGGCATCGATTTATCCATTGTCGGAAAAGGATTGGAGAACTTCGGAATATCCACCATGATATACCCTAGCCTCGAACCTCAATTCTACATCAACGTGACGATTATGGTGGTGGTGGCCGCCATTCTTTCATCCATATATCCAGCCATTAAAGCCTTGCAATTAAAGCCTGCCGAAGCGGTTAGGGCAATCTGATCTAGTGTCAAAACAGTTTAAAATGAGAAATAAATCCTCCGTCTCGTGCCTCGACACCTCCTTTAAGAAAGGAGGATCCGCGGTCTGCACGCACATTGCAAAACGACAAGGGGAAGAATTATCTAAAGCCTTTAGAACGAAGCACTCTTTCAATTTACTGATAAGCCAACTCGGAGCGGATCCCCCTTTGCAAAGGGGGTGGCTCGCTTTTGGGCGGGTCGGGGGATTTTTTCAATCAACATGAGATTCCTTCCCTACAATACAAACCACAAAGAATTCTCACAAATACTGAGAAAAAATGCCACGCTTGGAGAAGTGCTGCTGTGGAAAGAACTCAGGAGCAAGAAGATGAATGGTTATCAGTTCAACCGGCAAAAGCCGCTTGGCAATTATATCGTTGACTTTTATTGCAAACCCCTCAAATTGGTGATAGAAATTGACGGAGGAAGCCATCACTTTGAAGAGGTCATGGTGAAGGATGCAAAACGACAAACGGTTTTGGAGGAAATGGGGTTGCACTTACTACGCTTCACCGAAATGGATGTCAGACGGAATATGATTCATTTGCTTACTTCTTTGGAAACACACATTGAAAATTTGGAAAATGAAACATAAATCCTCCGTCTCGTACCTCGACACCTCCTTTGCAAAGGAGGATCCGAAATCTGCGAACTTAGGAGTGGAGCTCAGACGTAATAATCAATATTGAAACTAATCAGATACGAGTATTCGTAATTCGCATCAGCCAAAGAAGAAGAAAATGAGCGCAATCATCAGAACGAAAGACCTACAGAAATACTACAATCCGGGAGAGGAACTGGAAGTGCGTGCACTTGATGGAGTGACGATTGAAATTGAGCGTGGCGAGTTCACGGCCATTGTCGGGCCTTCGGGATCTGGAAAAACCACGTTGCTCAACATCATCGGAGGCTTGGATCATCAAACGGGCGGAACAGCTCACATCGGTGATACTGAAATCACTGCTATGAATGACAATCAACTTATCGATTTCCGATTGAAAAACATCGGGTTCGTGTTTCAGGCATACAATCTCATCCCCGTTCTAACGGCAGAAGAGAACGTGGAATTCATCATGCTTTTGCAGAACCGTCCGAAGGAAGAACGACATGCTCGTGCTTTGGAATTGCTAAAAGCCGTAGGGTTGGAAAGCAAAATGAACAACCGTCCGAGCGAAATGAGCGGTGGACAACAGCAGCGTGTGGCTGTTGCGCGGGCCTTGGCTTCTAAACCACAATTTGTGCTGGCAGATGAACCAACCGCCAACTTAGACAGCCAATCAACAGCCGATTTGTTGGACATCATGGCGGAATTGAACAAGAAGGAAAACGTGACTTTTTTGTTCTCCACCCACGATCAGCGCGTGATTGACCGCGCACGTAGAATCATAACGCTGGAGGACGGAAAAATAATTTCTGATGAGAGGATAGAACGCAGATAGAACACATATCAGACTGATTGAACTGATGAAAACTGATTTTTTATTCGTGAAGATTTCCATTTTCTGTAGAGACGCGATTTATCGCGTCTTCTTGATTTATCGCGTCTTTGTTATGCATGGTAAAGACGCGATGAATCGCGTCTCTACAGCGGTTCTATTAATTTGTTTATTTCTCTATGCAACAACTGTTGCCGTAGCCCAAGACACTACCAAAGTTGAAAAACCGAAGCGAGAATTCAAGGACATCGTCACCCTCCGTGGCTATCTCAAAAACCTGAATATCGTTTCGTTTTCGGGCAATCCACTCATCGGGAATTCGAATGAACAGTTTCTTCATAATCGTCTTAATCTGCGCATTTATCCTGTGAAAGGACTAACTGTTGCGGCAGAACTTAGAACGCGGTTTTTCTATGCTGGAGCCACGGCCAATTCACCCACAGCAAAAGATGCAATGGACAAGGACGCGGGTCTTGTTGACATGAGTTGGAACATTGGAAATAACGTAAATCCAGTTCATCTCAACACAACTTTAGATAGGTTGTGGGTTGCTTGGGGAAACGATAAAGTGGATGTACGCATTGGTCGGCAGCGCATAAATTGGGGAATAAATACAGTTTGGAATCCGAACGATATTTTCAATGCCTACAATTTTATTGATTTTGATTATGAAGAGCGGCCGGGCTCAGATGCGGTTCGTTTTCAATACTTCGGAAAGAAAATGCGTGGCTTTGAAATTGCCGTTGCTCCGCAAAGAACATGGAAGGGGTCAACTGCGGCATTCATGTACAAGTTCAACGCAAAAAGCTATGATTTTCAGTTTATTGCTGGGCAGTACAGAACAGATGTTACCGCTGGTTTTGGCTTTGCCGGAAATGCTGGAAAAGCAGGGTTAAAAGGAGAAATTCAATGGTTTGGCCCGTATGAAAACTTCAGGCATGGAAGGCATACGGTAACGAGTTCCATTTCCGCAGATTATTCTTTCAAGAATTCGGTCTATATCAACGGGTCAATCTTGTTTAATAGTAATGGAATTGACAATAGCGACCCGCTCAAACTGACAGGTTTTTTCAGCGGATCTTCACTTACAGCCAAGAACTTAATGCCCACGAAGTACAACGTTTTTTTTAGCCTCGGTTACCCAATTACACCATTGCTGAATGTGAACTTTGCCGTTATTTACGGTTACGGACCAAATCTGCTTTTGCTCAATCCTTCTTTCACCTATTCTATTGTAGAAAATTGGGATATTCTACTGGTGGGTCAACTGTTTTTCTCAGACTTTCCAGAGCTTACCGCAAACGGATTGGAAAGCAAATATCAGAATCTGAGTAACAGTGTTTTTTTGAGGTTGAAATGGAGTTTCTAGATGGACTCCTCATTTAAAAGTTATTCGAGGGCTAATTCAACTACTCTGCTAATAAAAAATGCCTCAAAGAAGAATCAGGTTTTTTGTTTTTTCTTCCTCGCAGCGGGAAACAGAATGTTGTTTAGGATGAGGCGATAGCCCGGTGAATCGGGGTGTAGGTTGAGGTCGGTTGGTGGGTCGCTGACGAAGTGTTGATAGTCTTCGGGATCGTGGCCGCCATAGAAGGTCCACTGGCCTTTGCCGAGGGTTCCGTGGATGTAGCGGGCTTCGTTAAGCGATTTGTTTTCGCCCATTATGAGGACGTCTGATTTGATGAATTGCTTTTGGAATGAGGTGGTTTGTCCCATGAATCCTTTGATTATTTGTTCGTGATTTTGGCATAACATGGTGGGAACTGCGTCCCACTTTGCGGAGAATTCGAAGAGAGAGAAGAAGTCGGTTTTTTGGGTGACTTTGTTTGAGCGCGCTTCGGTGGCATCGATGTTTGAGAATTCGTAGCGGGTTGGATCGGTGATTAATTTGAAGTCGTGGAAAGCTACGGTGTTTTCGAAATCGAGCTGGCTGTTGTAGTTGGGGGTTGTGCCATCGCCATCGAACATGGGTTCGCAGATGTCGAGTTTGTGGGCGGAAAGGGCGATGTCGTATGAGTCTGTGCCTGAGCACATGGCGAAGAGGAATCCGCCACCTGCGGTGTATTCTTTGATTTTATTTGTGACGGCTAGTTTTAGTTCGGAGACTTTATTGAAGCCGTTTCTGCGGGCAATTTCCTCTGAATAGCGGACTTGTTCTACGTACCATGGCGCGCTTCGGTACTTGTCCCAAAAGCGGCCGTATTGACCGGTGAAATCTTCGTGATGGAGGTGAAGCCAATCGTATAGTAGGAGTTTTCCATCGAGCACTTCATCATCGTAAATCACTTCGTAGGGAACTTCGGCATAGGTTAGTACGAGGGTGACGGCATCATCCCAAGGGAGTTTGTTCTTTGGACTGTAGACGGCAATCTTCGGAATTTTCTCTAAACGAGCGACATCCATATTCACTTCTGGATCTGCGATTTCTTGAAGAATGGCTGTTGATTGTGCATCTGCAATTATCTCGTAGCTGACACCACGGATGGTGCATTCGGTCTCAATTTGCTTGGCGTATTTGCACATGAAACTGCCGCCACGATAATTGAGCAACCAGTCTACTTCTACCTCGGCCTGTAGAATCCAATAGGCGATTCCGTATGCTTTGAGGTGATTCTTTTGAGAAGCATCCATGGGAATAAGGATGTAAGCGGCCATTAACTGACTGCTTATTCCTACCAAAAGAAGTGTTACTAAAAGGCTTTTAAAAAACTGAATCATCGTCATCTTCCAAGTCGTCCAAGTCATCCATTCTTGACATTTTCGTCATCACATTCGGATTGTCGAATTCTTTTGAAGGCTGCATCATGCTTGGGCCGCCTGCAATGCTGAATTCGGGGTCGTCATAGTTGGTGAATTTGGCCAAGGTATTAACGAAACGCAGAGGAACGGTTCCTGTTGCGCCACTTCGGTGTTTTGCAACAATTAGTTCGGTAAGACCTTCGGTTGGGAGGTTGGTTTCTTCGGAAACTTCGATACCGTAATATTCTGGTCGGTAGAGGAACATGACCATATCGGCATCCTGCTCAATCGCACCCGATTCTCGAAGGTCGGAAAGCATTGGTCGCTTGGTTCCGCCACGGGTTTCCACCGCACGACTCAGCTGCGAAAGTGCAATTACTGGCACTTCAAGTTCTTTAGCCAAACTCTTCAGTGATCTGGAAATCATGCTGATTTCCTGCTCACGGTTTCCGCCTTTCTGATTTCCGCCAGCGGTCATCAACTGGAGGTAATCGATAACGATAAGCTGAATGTTGTGCTGGGCTTTGAGTCTTCGGCACTTGGCGCGGAGTTCAAAAATGGAAAGTGCGGCCGTATCATCAATGAAAATGGGAGCTTCGCCCAATTGTTTCAAAGAAGCGTGCATGTGTTCCCAATCGGACTTGTCTAATTGTCCTTTTTTCAACTTGTCTCCTGGAATTCCGGATTCGCTAGAAATGAGTCGGTTTACCAATTGAACAGACGCCATCTCCAAAGAGAAGAATGCAATCGGCCGCTTAAAATCAACGGCCATGTTGCGCGCCATGGAGAGCACAAAAGCCGTTTTCCCCATGGCAGGACGTGCAGCAATAATGAGCAGTTCAGATTTTTGCCAACCGTTGGTCATCTTGTCAAGTTCGGTGAAACCAGTGGGAACACCTGTGATGCCGCCTTCTTTGCCGGCCGCTTCTTCAATTTCGTTCAGAGCTTTCTTAACTAAAGCGCTCATCGAATCGTAGCTCTTACGGAGGTTTCCTTCTGCTACAGAAAAGAGGCTGGATTCCGCCTTGTCAAGTAGGTCAAGCACATCGGTTGTGTCTTCAAAAGCTTCGTGATAGATGTCTCCCGAAACACGAATCAACTCGCGCTGAATGAATTTTTGGGCAATGATACGTGCATGGAATTCGGCATTGGCGGAGGATGCAACGCGGTCTGTTAATTGACTTACGAAGTAGGGGCCACCTACGAAGTCAAGTTGCCCTGCTTTCTTCAGCCAACTTGTTACGGTAAGAATGTCAACGGGCTGATTTTCACCAAAAAGTGCGATTATCGCCTCGTAGATTTTTTGATGTTCAATTCGATAGAAACTCTCCGGTCTCAGAATTTCAACCACATCATTAAGCGCATCGCTTTCGAGCATCAAAGCCCCGAGAACAGCTTCTTCAAGGTCGGTAGCGTTAGGCGGTACTTTTCCGTGCTCCAACCCTTGTTTAGGTTGGGTGTAAGTTGACGGTTTGGTTCTTCGTGGTTTTACTTCTTGTGTCATTTTAATAGACGGTCATGTTTTCATCTTTTTGGTACTTATTCATCTCTAAGCGATGATTTATCATTTTTCCAATCATGAAGATGGTGTATCCCAAAAGGGTAAATAGGACGGTTGCTGCGATAATGCTCTTCTTATGTTTTTTCCAATAACGAGTGAACTTGTTGCCTTCTGGTCGCTTTTTTATTCTAACCCGTTCTTGATACTTGATGCGGATTTTCTGTTTTTTTCGTCCACCTGAAGGGGATATCCCCTCATCCATTGGGCTAATATTTTCTACAGGATTCTCACTCATCTTACTCTTTACAAATTAACGCTTTTAAGGGCGGTTGTCAATCTCCGACTTACCATGTTTGATCTGTTCATACATAGTGGATAACTTTACAAAATGCGAATTTGCCTTCATTATCACGGTTTATTGTGCTTAGCCATCATTATATGTTCAACGTCTTGCCAGAAAAAAGACACCGTTTCGCCTAGTGTTATCATTCTACAACCGCTGGAGGGTGCAAATTATTCTGTTTATGATACGGTTTTTGTTTCCGTTACAGCGGTAGATGAGACCGAACTGGTTTCGGTATCTGCCAAGTTGGTGAATGCCAACTTCATCCCCATAGGAGCTTCGAGTGGGTTGAACATAAACCCATTAACAAACAGTGGAACTGCTGATTTGGTCATTGATGATAAGTTAATTGACACTGGCGATTATTACGTGCTGGTAATTGCATTTGATGGTACAAATGAGCAACGGGAGTTCCGCAAAATTCGCATTATCGGCCTGCCGAAAGAAAGACGGGCCATCTACTTTTCTTCTTCAACCGAAACGGGAATGGATGCTATTTGGAAGCTGGATTCCCTTTTTCAGAGTAAGGTTCTTTGGGTGCAGCCAAATCAGGATGTCAAGAAGTTATGTGTCAATTCTCTGGACGACCGACTGACTTTAATCGGTAATTACGCTACCGGATTGAAAAATTATGACCTCAAAAGTGGGTCGGTGGTGTGGTTTGATAATGTGTTTACAGTTGCGCAAACTCAACGGTACATGGATTTGGTGAGTTACAAGCGTGATGTCTTCACCGCCATCTACGACCGCGAGATCAGGAAGTATAATCTCTCAGGCGGATTGAATTTCAATCAGCCGACAGGTATTTATCGCCCAGAAACAATTTATGTGGATAACAAGTATTTTGTGGTTGAGATGGAATTGGTGGGTGATAATGACCATTTCCTCTTTGTTTACAACGCATCAACCCAAGTTTTGCTGTGGAATTTGGATGTTCCGATGGATGTAATCTCCATCTGTGCATTGCAAGATGACGAAGTGCTTTTGTTTGGTAATGAAGGTGGCAATGCAAAGGTGCTGCACTACGATATGGGTGATAATGCCTACTGGGAACCGCGCCAATTGCCCACGGGAAGGATGTTTGGCGCGGTAAAAATGGACGGATTGATGTTCGCACTTGCGCACGAGAATGGACTTTACACCTATACCTATTCTCCAAATTATTTGAACCTAATTAGAGGAGGAATCGTCTATCAAAACCTTTGTTTCGATGTTGACCGAGGCACCATCTTAGCGGCAACTGTCGGTTCTTTAGAAGAATTAGGGCCGAGTGGACAATTGTTGAATACTGTCGTACATTCGGACAGCATCACAAGTATTGATATTCATTACACACGTTGACTAAATCTGATCTTTCTATACAGCATGCTGCCGAGGTAATGCGCGATGACTTCGATGAATTCCACGTGGAGTTCAAGTCCATGACACACAAGGCGGGCGATATATTTGCAAGGCGTGCTTGGGCAAAAGGGCAGGAGCTTGCTACTACGCGTTTAGATCTTTATCGGCACTACGTATCGCGCACCGAAGACCGCGTGAAAGACATTCTTCAAAAGAAGTTTCGCGATCATGCCACTTGGCGCATCCTCAAGCTAAAATTTGCCGAACTAGTGGCTCAAAGGCGCGATGGCCCCATTGTCGAAAGCTACTTTAACTCTGTTCTGCGTAAGCTGTTTATCAATGAGGGAATCGATGAAGAAATTGAATTCATTGATTTTGAGCGCAGGGTGCTGCAGACCAATCCAATTGAGCCAGTATATCAACGGTTCTACCTTGGCTCAGACAATATGGAGACCATTTGGTCACGCATTCTCCGTTCATACGGTTTTACGTTCAAGTTCCGCGACTTGGAAGGAGATATTGAGCGGATTGCCCATGCCATTCGCAAGCAGGTTATCGAACGGTTTGGCCGATTGGAAGAAGTGGATCAGATGGATATGATTCGCTCGGTGTTCTATCGCAATAAGGGCGCGTATCTGGTAGGAAAGATCACGAAGGGGAACATTCAGATTCCAATTGTGCTGCCGCTGGTGCATTTTGAGGATGGAGTGATTATAGACAGCGTGCTTTTTAGCAAGAATGAGATCTCTATCGTGTTCAGTTTTACACGTAGTTACTTCTTGGTGGATGCCGAGAGTCCAGTGGATTTAATCCATTTCTTGCGTCCGCTGATGAAGCACAAGAACATGTCGGAGATTTACGCCAGCATTGGCTATAACCGACATTCGAAGACTGTTTTTCTCAAGGAATTGAACCGTCATCTTAGCGTTTCTGATGATAGAATTGTGCCTGCGCCCGGTATCAAAGGAATGGTAATGGTTGTGTTTACGCTTACCAACTTCAACGTGGTGTTTAAGGTAATTCGCAATCGGTTTGGGCCTACCAAAAACTTCGGAAGACAGCATGTGATTGACTGTTATCGTCTTGTGTTTATGCACGATAGGGTTGGACGCCTCGCAGATGCCATGGAGTATGAATATCTTGAGTTTGATAAGGACCGTATATCCGATGAAACGCTGCACGAACTGCTTGTAGAATGCTCTGAAACCTGTTTTGTAGAAGGCAATAAGGTGATTGTCAAGCATCTTTTCACTGAAAGGAAGCTAATTCCTCTCAATCTTTATTTGGAAATGGTTGATGAGGAAAAGGGTAGAGAAGCGGTGATTGATTATGGCAATGCCGTACGCGAATTAGCGGCTGCCAACATCTTTCCGGGTGACCTATTACTGAAGAATTTTGGTGTTACGCGGCATGGGCGTGTGATCTTCTACGATTATGACGAACTCTGCTTTCTCGATCAGGTTAATTTCCGCACCATACCACCTCCGCGCCATCCCGAACAGATTTATTCGGGCGAAGCTTGGTACACGGCCGAGGAAAATGACGTTTTCCCTGAGGAGTTCGCGGCTTTTATGGTACCTCGTGGCCCTTTGAAGGACGCTTTTATGAAGCATCATGCCGATTTGTTCACTGCCAAGTTTTGGAAAGGCATGCAAGAGCATCACAAGAACGGTCAGCTGGTAGATTTCTTCCCTTACAAGCGCGGTAAGGTGAAACTGGGGTTCAGTATTCAATAGAAATTTTAGAAGTAACACATCAGCCGTTCACAGAATATTCTTATTCCGTAGAAAAAGTCTTTTCGGTGGAGACGAAATAGATCTATGCTAGCGTATCAATCCATTGCGCTCACATTCATCAGAATAAAGTAGTAGCATAGTGCGACATGGCGGACACGATGTAAACTTAAACTGTTGTTTTGTGCTTAACTCCTTGTAAGAAATCAATTTATTATAGAGGAGAAGCTGGCTAACCCGTATTATTCATCACCCGAAAATAAAAGTTCTCCGATAATTTTTTACCGATCTGTTTTTGGTCTGGCAATAAAAAATGCTTCATTTGGATTTTTCTCACCACTTTAAGAGCTGTTTTCCGTTCAATTTTCGGTGCA
>JBDNJH010000052.1:0-4015 GCA_041687875.1 Flavobacteriales bacterium
CAACATTTCCAATCCTATCTCCAAACCACCTATTTCAGCATGAGTGTGACCGTTCCGCGATTTCTTCATTTTGGCAATCAGTTCCTTGATAATCTGAATTATCTCTTGAACCAGCAATCTGTCATACAGCAGTTCGAGCAGCGCTTTCGTGTTCGCAATGAAATCATCGATATCCTTTCTGCGCAGCGCTGTGATAAACGAATTCACATCTTCACTTGAATAGGGTGGAAGTTTTCCGCTGGTCTTGGCCTTTCGCACCAATTTATCTTCGAAATCTGTTGCAACCCGGAACGATTTGAATGCCTTGATTCCAGCCCCCATTAACCTTGGAATGCTTCTGCCGTGCCGGAGCACAATGGCAAGAGAATCGAACAGAATGCGCACTAACTTATCGGGATGTGTGAGGTAATTATCTAGACTGTCGAATGCTGCATCAAGCAGTTCGCGTTTTTCAGGATGCGGATAAACCTGTTCTAGAAAAAAAGCACGATAACGCGCCACTCGCTCCTCATCAAACGAATCGGGGATGTCATATTTACCGCTAATGTTCTCGTACTGGTAACGATCATTAATTAGGTTTCGGAACCCGATAATGACACCATCAAGAATTTCCTTGTCGCTTGTCTTAGATGCCATTTTACAAACCTAAGCAGATGTTAGTTCTTTCAAACACTCAATTTCGTTATATCATCTTAAATTTCGGACACCAAACCAAAGTCCTACCATGTCAGAAACTCAATTGACCAAATCCTATACGAACAGCTCATTCGTTCGATTCCTGATTCCGCTGTTGCTTATCCTCTTGTGTCCACCCTTTGCCATGTTTCTTTGGTACACGAATGTTCACTTGGATGGATCTTATGCACAACTAATTGCCTTTATAGCAAATGATGGAATGCTGTCGGTTTTGAAACAGGTATGGTGGCCGGTTTTTTTTGGTTCTGTCACTGCTTGGAAGATTATCGGACTGTTTGCAGGTTTTCAATTGATTCTGATGCGTGTGCTTCCTGGAAAATTGTATACGGGACCACTTACTCCAATGGGAAATACGCCTCATTATAAGGACAATGGCCTGCTCTCGTACGTCATCTCAATAGTCGGTTTCTTTGGTCTCAGCTACGGGCTTAAATTGTTCAGTCCAGGAATCGTTTACCATCACTTTGGGGAAATTTTGGGCGCGTTGAACATATCAGCCCTGTTGTTCTGCCTTTTTCTCTATTTCAAAGGAAGATTCTGGCCATCATCAACCGATAGTGGAACCAGCGGGAATCCCGTATTTGATTATTACTGGGGCACGGAGCTTTATCCGCGCATTTTGGGTTGGGACGTGAAGATGTTCACCAATTGCCGTTTTGGAATGACGGGCTGGTCGCTGGCAGTGCTTTCGTTTGCTGCCGCGCAGTGAGAACGTGATGGGTTTCTTTCGCCCGCCATTGCAGTTTCGGCAGGATTGCAGGCCATCTACTTGTTTAGGTTCTTCATTTGGGAATCCGGGTACATGCGTTCCATGGATATTATTGTTGACCGTGCCGGATTTTATATCTGCTGGGGTTGTTGGGTATGGGTTCCGGCCCTTTATACCACGCATACGCTGTATATGGTGAATCATCACGAGTTTCTTTCTTGGTCGTTGGCAGCTTTCGTACTCGTGTTCGGGCTTTTGGCTATTTGGGTCAATTATCAGGCAGATCTTCAACGTCAGCGCGTACGCGCAACCGATGGAAATTGCACTGTTTGGGGTAAGACTCCCAAATTGATAAAGGCAAATTACAGAACCGATACAGGAGAGCTCAAGGAGAGCATTCTACTAGCCTCAGGTTGGTGGGGTGTCAGTCGCCATTTCCATTACATTCCCGAATTGACGGTGGCTTTTTTGTGGTGTTTGCCAGCCGGATTCGACAGCATTCTGCCTTATAGTTACTTCATCTTCCTTGCTATTCTGCTTACGCATCGCAGCATTCGCGATGACAAGAAATGTCGCTTGAAGTATGGTAAATACTGGGAAGAATACTGTAAACTGGTGCCTTACAAAATCGTTCCGGGCGTTTTCTGATTAGGATTTATTCTTGAGAGAAAGTGCGCCAGATGGACACATTTTTACCTGAGCTTCAATATCCTTGGAAGAAACAGCCCCCATCTGAATCCAAGGTTTTTCGTGTGGTCTAAATACTTCAGATAATCCTTTTGCGCATACAGCAGAGTGAATGCATTTCTCAGCTTTCCACAGAATGGTAACTTCTCCATTGGTGTATTCCTTTCTCATATTTGAAAAGTAGGAATTAATCTAGATGCAGACAAAGGTGGTTTTCTTGAAAGAACAATGCTCTTTTCGTTTTCACACGGAGACGCAGATAAAAGGAGATTGACGGACGCTCCGTTTTGTTTCATGCAAAGACGCAAAGACGCAGAGACCAAAGAAGTTGGCCATCTGACCGTGCGTTTAGGCGGAGATGCTCTTGTCGCTAATCATTAATCTACTAATTATATTCGCCTCAAATTGATGGAATGAGAAAGAAGATTCTACTCTTAGGTAGCGGAGAACTCGGAAAAGAACTGGTCATTTCGCTTCAGCGCTACGGACAATATGTGATAGCGGTTGATAGCTACCAAGACGCGCCTGCCATGCAAGTGGCACATGAGTTTGAGGTAATAAATATGTTGGATGGTGCTGAATTGGACCGTTTGGTTGAAAAGCATCAACCAGACCTGATTGTTCCTGAAATTGAAGCGATAAGAACCGAGCGTTTTTATGAGTATGAGAAGCAAGGAATTCAGGTGGTTCCAAGTGCAAAGGCTGCCAATTTCACTATGAACAGAAAGGCAATCCGCGATCTTGCCGCAAAGGATTTAGGTTTGAAAACGGCCAAGTATCGTTACGCCACATCTGCTGACGAACTGAAAGCTGCAGTTGCCGTAGTTGGAATGCCATGCGTGGTAAAACCGTTGATGTCATCTTCTGGGAAAGGGCAATCTTCTATCAAGAGCGAAGATGATATTCTAAAAGCTTGGGAATACGCGGTTTCGGGTTCAAGAGGAGATTTGATTGAAGTAATTGTAGAGGAGTTTATTCCGTTTGAATCGGAAATCACACTGCTTACGGTTTCTCAGAAAAAAGGATCAACGCTGTTTTGTCCAGCCATTGGGCACAGGCAGGAGCGAGGCGATTACATGGAAAGTTGGCAACCAGCTACATTGAGCCAAGCGGCTTTGAAAACTGCTCAGGATATGGCAGATAAAGTCACTACAGCATTGACAGGTGCTGGATTGTGGGGTGTAGAGTTCTTCATTTCTGGCGATACGGTTTGGTTTTCTGAACTTTCTCCAAGACCACACGATACAGGAATGGTAACACTCATTGGTTCTCAGAACCTCTCTGAGTTTGAGTTGCATGCTCGGGCAATCCTTGGTTTGCCAATTCCTGAAATAACGCTGGAACGGGTAGCAGCAAGTGCTGTTGTTTTGGCTAGTGATACCAATGCCAATCAACCAGTAATTACAGGGTTGGAAAAAGCATCGGTCTTAGCCCAAACAGACTTTCGTGTGTTTGGCAAACCGAATACTCGGCCTTACAGAAGAATGGCTGTTGGATTGGCGTATGAAGGATTGGATGGAAGTACAGACTCTGTTCGGAAAGTAGCGAAACAGGTGGCGGATTATATTCGGGTTAATTAAAAATTGAGTTGAGATTCATTCCCTTTAATTGGGACTAGACTGGTAGAAATGCTAAAAGACCCCCTCCCCGCTGCGCGGTACTCCCTACTTCGACAAGCTCAGCACAGGCTCTTTTCAGGGGGAGAGCTTGGCACGTTGATCCAAGATTTGCTCGGAGTGCTGGCTCCCCTCCTGCAAAGGGTGATTGCCTAGCAAGTGGCAATGGTAACTGGTAAAGCAAACCGGAGCACCCCGTCTGTCATTCCGAGGTACGAGGAATCTCGTTATTAAACCTTCACCAGTTAGCTTCCACTCAATACTCTGTGAGACCCTTCAGTTCCTTCGATAAAAACTCAGGACAGGC
>JBDNJH010000053.1:0-3432 GCA_041687875.1 Flavobacteriales bacterium
AAGCCCACGCAATGCCATTCCGATTCCTTGTCCCATAATGCTAGCTTCTCGAATTCCCACATCGAAAATGCGATTGATGCCATGCTTTTTCTGCAAACCTTCAAAGCCTTGGTTTACGCCTCCAATACTTCCAAGATCTTCACCAAATGCAATAGCTTCGGGTCGGTCTTCAAAAATCTTGTCGAAGTTGTTGAGTAACACTTCTCTTCCATCAACTTGCTTTGCATCGTCAGCATATTCTGCTGAGACTGAATCAATTCTTTCAGCTGAATTTGGAGACTCACTCGTAACGAATGAGTTGTAACGCTCACGGTTCAATTCTCGCTGTGCTTTCAACCATTCGGCAAGTTTTGTGGTGTTGGCGTCTTCTTGTCCGCCAAGTTTTAATAGCGCTTTTCTGGCGGTACCTATTACTTCCTTTCTGCTTGGAGCAAAGCCACTATTCAATCCTTTTGCGAGTTCATTCAGACCAGCTGTTTCAAGCATAGGAATGAGTTCATCCCGCTCACTTTCAATTTCTGAAATAAACGCTTTCCACGCTTCATTTTTCTGCGTTTGGACATTTTTTTTTGCTTCTGTTTCAATGGTGTCGCATTCTTCTACAGTGGCAATTTTTTTGTCAAGAATGAACTCGCGCAGCTTGAGTATGCAATCAAATTCTAGTTCCCAAGAAAGTCGTTCCGAACTCTTGTAACGTTCGTGCGAACCTGAGGTGGAGTGACCTTGCGGTTGCGTCACTTCCTCTACATGAATAAGCACAGGAACGTGTTCGACTCGGCAGACGGAAATCGCCTCTTCATACGTCTTTACCAAGTGCGCGTAATCCCAACCTTTTGTTTTGAAAATGCGCAGTCCAGTTTTGTCGTTGCCCTTCTCAAAACCACTTAGGGCTTCAGAAATACTGGCTTTAACTGTTTGAAATTCCTTCGGAACGGAGATTCCGTATCCATCATCCCAAATAGAGATGGCCAAAGGAACTTGCGTTACAGCTGCGCCATTCATGGTTTCCCAAAAATGCCCTTCGGACGTACTCGCATCGCCAATGGTTCCAAACGCTACTTCGTTTCCCTTGTTCGTGAATTGAGTTTGTGAATGAAGCGCCTTGTTTTCTCGATATACTTTGGAAGCGTGAGCCAATCCCAACAAACGCGGAATTTGACCTGCGGTAGGAGAGAGGTCCGATGCGCTGTTTTTCTGCTCCATCAGGTTTTTCCAAGAACCATCTTCGTTGATGGAACGTGTGGAGAAATGCCCGTTCATGGAGCGACCAGCCGAAGATGGATCGGCATCTAAACTTGGATGTGCGTAAAGTTGCGCGAAGAATTCCCGAACTGTGAGAAGGCCAGCAGCCATCATAAAGGTTTGATCGCGGTAATATCCCGAACGGAAATCGCCATTCTGGAAAACCTTTGCCATAGCAATCTGCGCCACTTCTTTACCGTCTCCGAAAATTCCGAATTTGGCCTTTCCCGTGAGAACTTCCTTCCGTCCGATTAAACTCGCTTGACGACTTTCATTTGCAAGGCGAAAATCATTGAGCACTTCTTGCTTGAACTCATCCTTGCTAAGAGCCTTTTTTGAACTTGTTTTTACGTTTTCTTCCGTCATATTCTACCGCCTTTTTACAGTTCGCGAATATACGGAAAAGGCCGCTGCGAACTTGTCGTAACGGCCTTCGCATGATTACTTCTGTGTTAGTTGGAAAGGCAAAACTTTACGTTCAAATCCATTATTCCAACAAGATTATCCAGGGTATGCAATGCTTACCGACCGCTGAATAGTTGGCGTAACCCAATAAGTTGCATTTACTACGCGCTTCAGTATAATCTCATTTGGATAAGTAAACGCCTCATCATCAGCAGAGGTTTCTTCTTCATTTTCAAGCTGTTGCTGAATCTTCTTGAGTTCTTGTTTCCGCTCTTCCATTTCTTTCTCCAAACGCTTTTGTTCCATTTCTAGGTCTAGCTGCTTGCCTTTGCTTTTGATCTTAATGGTCACATCATCCACATCTATATCTACATCGATATTGGAAGATTTCTTTGGTTGCGCTAATCCGTTGCAATCCACACACGCTAGACCTTTCGGTGTCATTATCCATCTTCTTTCGACCATGTCACCATCATAGGTGTTGGTTGTATTGTCGATGTGGTAGATGATGCGCATCATCTCATCCGAAAGGTAAATGGTGTAGCCAACAGGTATCAGGAGTTCAAGTTCCACATCTTGCGTTCTCCACAGTTCATCCTCAGGAATTTCGAAGTAGCTGTTGAACAGAATAGAGGTGTCGGTAGAGATGAATCCGTAGTCAATTTTACTCGCACGCTCCATTGCATCTTGCTTTTTCTTGGCGCGAGCCAAACGTTTTACAATCAGTTTTGGGCCTCCTGATTTTGCCATGTTGATGTTCAATTCTGGCTTTCCGTAAAGTTTATTGGAGTTGCCACCGGCCAACAAATCCAAGTTGAAAATATTGGCCTCAACGTTCGGTTCATCATCTCCCAGTTCATGATTCAACGCCAGATGAATGGTTTGACTTGGGTCTGAATTGAGCTCAAGTTCAACTGTTTCGGTATCGTTTCCTTCACTCGAAAAATCACTCATAACAATCATGGCTAAGGAAAAGGATAGTACCAAACCAATTATCCATAGCGAAGTGAATGCGAGGCCAATTCCTTTTGGACGACTTCTAAAGTTTACCAAGAGACGCAATCCAATGTAGGCCAAAGCGAGTAGGGGAATGCCCCAAACAAGAATGCCAGCTACATAAATCCAAATCATCATACCCGTTCCACCCACAAGATTGTTGAGGATATCCTGCGCTTCAACTGTGCTCAGCATACCATCATTGGTAAAGCTGATGATGGCAGGGACTCCAAAAGGAATAGACATGAGTCCAACAAATCCGATTATGCCAGCCATGAGGAATGCGAAGCCGATTATTTTACCGAAGAATTTGATGAACATCATAAAGAGACTTCCAATCAGGGTAATCATTCGGTGAAAAAAGTTTCCCGCTTTTCTGGCAGGGCCTGAATTCCCATTAAGATCATTCCACTTGTTTTTGACCGTTTCCAACTCTTCATTTACTCTCTTCTCAATGTTAGAGACGGTCACTGACTCCCCCCGCATTTGCAGCTTATCGGCAGTGGTTTTTGCTTCAGGCATTATTATCCAAAGGATTACATAAAGCATGAATCCTGATCCGAAAACGAAGATTGAAACCACCAAGGCTAATCGTAGCCATATCGGGTCCTCAATTCCTAGATAACTAGAAACGCCAGAACAAACTCCACCAACAACCTTGTTGTCTGGGTCACGGAAAAGTCGCTTCGATTCTGTATTCCGAGGTTGGCTCTTCTGTTCTGTCCAACTTGCGCTTTCTGGGTCGTCATCAATAAATGCCTCAGGCTGACCCATAATTAGAATCACTTG
>JBDNJH010000279.1:0-3393 GCA_041687875.1 Flavobacteriales bacterium
AGTAGAGTACGCGTTGAATGCGGCTCTCTCCGAAAACGGTGGTGAGGTCATCGATTTTCATGTGGCACCCCAAGTGAATCCCGAAACTGGTTTGCCCTACCACGAATGGTTCATCAGCTTCGCGAAGCGGCCTGAAAACATGGAGCAATTCGCGGCCACCATTGACCGTGAAATGCAGGAACAGAACATCTATTACAAAGATCTCATTACTGGAAATATTCTTCGTCCAGCGGTGATTACCGAAGTAGCAGAAAATGCTTTCATCAACTACGCCCGCTCGCAAGGAAAACTGGGCGGACAGTTTAAATTGCCACGCTTGGCAAATGACAGGAAGGTGGCGGATCAACTAATTTGACTTTATGAAAAGACGCTCGTTTATTAAGAAATCAAGCCTAGGCGCATCAGCCCTTTCGGTGCTTCCGTATTGGCTCTCGGGATGCAAAAAAGATGAACTCGGCACTTTTCCCGAAGGCTTCAAAATTATTGTGGTCGGTGCTGGGGCAGCTGGACTTTATGCTGCCAAAAAAATGAAGGAGCAAGGCGCACAGGTTCAAATTCTGGAAGCATCAGGCCTAATTGGTGGCCGCATTCGGAAAAATGAGGATTTCGCTGATTTCCCGATTGATTTGGGTGCGGAATGGATACACGGAAATAAATCGTTGAGCCATCAGTTGGCGCAAGATTCTGGCTTTCAGTTTTTTGAAGATCAGGGCGAAGAGGCGTTTCTGGTAAATGGTCAAATTCAAAGTAATTACAGTTCCTCCATTCTCGAAAACATCACAGGAATTTTGGATGGCGATGTCGGGTACAACGGGCCCGACATCAGCATTTTGCAGTACGCCCAACAACAAGGAATGGCCTCGCAGGACTTTGGCATTCTGGAATACATCGCGGGCGAATTCGGAACATCTGCCGAAAGTCTTAGCCTCTTACATACTCAGCGAGAAGGGGAAGCTTGGTCATCTGGCAACAAGGATTTTAAGTTTAAACGGACGTATTTCGACCTTTTAAATGAGGTTATCGCTCCTTCGGTTTTGGAACATGTTCAGTTCAATTCCCCTGTCACGTCCATCAATTATTCAGCAGAAAAAGTAGTGGTGACAATTGAAAATGGCGATACTTTTGAAGCTGACCGTGTGCTGATAACTGCTTCGTTGGCGGTACTAAAAAGCGGTATTATTTCCTTCTCGCCTGCGCTGCCAACGGCTAAACAACAGGCCATTCAATCAATAGGAATGGATACGGGAATGAAAATCCTACTCAAATTCAGTCAGGATTTTTGGAGCGAAACGAGTTTAATTGGAGCCGAAAAGTCTCCTGTTTATTGGAATACCTCCTATGGAAAAGATGGCTCCAGCCATGTGCTTTCGGCCTTCGTGATGGGAAACAAAGCAGCACAATTGACCGCCCTCGGACAAGACGCCATTTCCACTTTGCTTGGCGAGTTAGATGCCGTTTACAACGGACAAGCCACAGCAACCTATCTCGAAGGTTTAATCATGGATTGGGGACAGGAGCCTTACATCCGTGGCGCGTATTCTTATAGTTCGTTAGGTATTGGAAATCAACGCACTGTCTTGGCCGAAAGCATTGACAATAAGGTTCATTTTGCTGGGGAAGCTACTGCCACCAACGGGCATTTTCAAACGGTTCAAGGCGCATTGGAAAGTGGAGAACGGGAATTTTTGGCGATGCTGGAGTCTGTGAGCGGTTAAGGGTTTGATGAATTAAGCCCTTACTGGCGGTGCTTTTTCATGCAGATTAGACATTGAATGTCTAATCTGCATGAAAAAACACCTAACGCTTTCCAATCAGAATTCCCAGCTTTTAGAGCAGTTCTAGAAGGATTTATCAAATAATCTGGCAGCCGCAGCGACATCATGCGTATTCGCTCGTTCGGTTCAAAGACCTATTTCCACCAATTCGTTCTCATCCAACAGCAATAGTGCTCCAGGTAATTCCTTTTTCAGGAACTCTTTCATTGTTTGGTTAGAGCAATTGCCCAGTCTCAACCAGATTATTTTTGGCGGAGCGTTTAAACGGTCAAGCAGATCTAGAAAGTCGTTGTCTTTTGTAAGGATTATCACATCTCCTTTATCCTTTGCCGCTTGGAAAATTTCGGCATCTGCCGCATCGCGCAATTGCAAATCCCGAACTGGGTAGCAAGAAATGGAGAACTCGCTTTGAATCCATGTGGCAATCAATGGAGAAATGTGGGCATCCAGCCAAATTTCCATCAGGCCGCCTTACTAAAGGGATGCTTGGTTCTTCGGACTGCAAAAACCAATGCTGCCTTAATATCATCCGCCTCCAGATCTGGGTGTTCGTCAAGAATTTGGTTTTGCTCCATTCCAGAGGCCAGCAACTCTAAAATATCGCTTACCCGAATACGCATTCCCCTTATGCATGGTTTTCCACCGCAGACTTTAGGGTCAGAGGTTATTCTTGACAGTAGTTCGTCCATTTTTCAAATTTAAGGAAACAAGTGCAAAAGATTCGCATGTCGTGCAATAGGAAGGTTGTGGATTCGTGCGGTTAGGGGTTGATACATCAACCCCTAAATTAGCCGCATGAAAACCACCCTCCGCATCCTCGCCATTCTCGCGCTCATTTACTTCATTCCAACCGCCTACCTCAACTACACCGAACCTGTAGAGCATTGGGATTGGGATGAGATTGACTTGAATGACATTTCCTTTCCCGAAAACTTTATTTGGGGCGTGGCTTCGGCCGCTCATCAGGTGGAGGGCGGACATAACACAAACAACTGGGCCGATTGGGAGAACAAGAATTATCCTGATGGTTCGCCACACATAGCGCGAGGCGAAAAATGCGGCATTGCCTGCGACCATTGGAATCGCTATCCCGAAGACATCAAACTGATGCAGGAACTGGGTGTTTCGAGTTACCGTTTCTCCATTTCGTGGAGCAAGATTATGCCACAAGAAGGCGTGGTTGATACCGCTGCGTTGCAGCATTATTCAGATGTGGTGGATAGTCTTTTGGCCGCTGGCATTCAACCCATGGTTACGCTGCATCATTTCGCTCATCCGATGTGGTTTGAGGAAAAAGGCGCATTTGAAAAGGAGGAGAACATTCCTGATTTCGTTGATTTTTCGGCTATTGTTTTTGAGGCTTTACATAATCGCGTGACCTATTGGTGCACGCTGAACGAACCTGCGGTCTTTGTGATTGCGGCTTATTTCGATGGGCATTTCCCTCCAGGGAAACAGGACCCAAAACTGGCGGCTTTGGTGCTCAAAAACATGTATTTGGCGCACGTAAAAGTGTATGAGAAACTGAAGAATATGCCGCGAGGCGAACGGGCACAAATCGGCATTGTGAAGAACATGCATCAGATTGACCCGATGAACAATTGGAACCTATTCGACC
>JBDNJH010000280.1:0-3644 GCA_041687875.1 Flavobacteriales bacterium
AAACAAATGAATCGTCAAACGATTGTAGACGCGCCATTTCCCTTACCGTTAATGCACGAGGTACGCGGTAATGGATGTAATCGTCTGCAATGGTCATCACAGTTGGGCTTTGCTTCTCAGGTTTCAGCACAGTGTAATTTCGCTTTTCTGAGGCAAGCCCTTCCTTGATGAGTTCGGGCTGTGCTTGTTTGTAATCGCCCGTTCTGCGTATCACTTCCAGCCGCTTTACAACCGTTTCGTTCTGATTGCTTGTCTGATGATTTGGAAGCCGTTCATGAACCAATCGGCCTTGAGCAAGTTCTTCTGCGTTACGCACATAGACGGGCGGGGCCGGATTGTACTCAGACATAAGCCGTCCCTGTCTGCTCCATTGTGCATAGGTCTTTTTCTCCTTCCCGTTAAAAGAGCCGTCCACGGAACGTTCTTTTAAAAGAGCCGTCATGTGATCCGTTTTGCCATTGTATCGAGCCTTTAGATTGATGTCAAGATAGTTGGAGGCCGTTTCGTTATTTCCCAGGAAGTCTAGATCATACAATGCCTCAAAAACCGAAACCTTTTCGTCTTCCTTTACCGTAGGTGGGATGGAAGTAATCATCTTCTGATCCTTACGGCATCCAATGAAAAGTACACGCTCACGATTCTGAGGCACACCGTAGTTTGATGAGTTAGCTACGAAAGGAGCATCAATTCGGTAGAGCGTTATCTCATCCAAAAGTGTATCAAGTCTTTTCGCCTCGGAATCAGAACATAGTTGCCGCAAGCGATTGATGCATTCATCAAAGGACGACACATAGATTCGAAGTCCCTCCTTAAAACCGTCCACCCTCAAGCGATGCGCTTTTGGCACATCGAGCGAGTCGATTGCTTCTTCCATTCTGCTGATGACCGTTTCAGGCTCAAGCACCTCGATGAAATGGTTGAAGTCGTTCACGAAGGCATCATTATCAAGGTAGTTCAGGTCTTTCTCCTTAATAACCTCTTGCTGAAGCTTCATTAGTCTTGACCGCTTTTGCAAGAGATTCAGTCCATGACGAATGGTAGCGATACAGCTATCTGTCTTGCTGGTCTTATAGTCTGCTATCTTCGGGGTTACCTGCTTGAAGTAGGCATCCAATGTGGCGATGTATTCCTCCCTTACCTTGTCCAGTTGACCGTCTTTCAACCCTTCGTGACCTAATCTATTGACAATACATTCGAACACAAAACTGTTAGCGGAGGATGGTTTCATCCCTTTAATGAACTTGGTCAGTTTCGGTAGCGCCTCCATGTCGATGATGCTTTGCATCTCTTTGAGAATTTGCTCAGCGATTCTGCCTTGTTCTTTGGTCAGAATTCCTTTTACGTTCTCCATCACGAAGTATTTCGGGCGCAACGCGCGAATAACCTCTAAATAATGGGAGAATAAATCATCCTTTTTGTCATACTTCCTGCGCTTGCCAGCAAGGCTGAAACTTTGACAGGGTGGGCCTCCGCATACAACATCTATTTTTTTATTGCCGATTTCGGTTAACAGATTATCAAGAAAATTCGGCTCAGTGATGTCTTGTCTTAAGAACTTCATATCAAGTCCCAGTTGGTGATTATAGCGCACCTCATGTGTCAGTTCGCAGTTCTCATTGATATCGCTTGCAGCAATAAAATCGTAGAACTTACTGTTGAACTCGGCCTGTAGAAAACCCTCACTGAAGCCGCCAGCCCCAGCAAACAGGTCGATAAAGGCGAAAGATTTACCATAGAGCGGAATCTGCTCTTTGACCATCTGAACGGTTGAATGGGCTTGATAGGAGCTAACGACATCGATTAGAGAAAATTTCACTTCTTCAACCGTCACCTTCTTTTTGGTGGATTTACCGAAGAGCTGCTTAGCCGTCTGCTCAAGTTGATTGAGGTAGTGGTTGATGATTGTCGCCCTATCGGCTTCTGCTTTCACTCGCTGTTTTAGTTTGTCGAAGTCCGCTGGAGTAACCTTCTCTTTGGTCGCCACTTTAACTTGTTCTCCATCGCAGATGATTCGCAAATGAATTGGACTGAAGCCTTTCTTATCGGGCTTATCTAAATAGAAATTGCAGGAAGCCATGGTTACGGACGTTTTTACGGACACGGACAAATTTACGGACACATCTGTTCCGTGCAACAATTATTATGTCTGACTTCGTAACCCAGTTTATGGCTCCCCAAAAAAAAATCACAACCCGATACAACCAATCATTTCACTATTTACCTTAGTGTTATGTATGGCTATGCACTCATTGGAAATGTACTTGTGGCAGACCCGCGCAAAAGTGCGGGCAAGCAATCGCTGTGTGTCATGGTGCCCAAAGACTTTCCAATCCAACAGAGCAGACGGTCTTATCCCGTGGGCTTCTATGTGAAAGGGAGCATAGATAGGTATCACTTTAAAATGGTGAAGCTTATAAAACTAGATGATGGTTCTTTTCTCTTTCCTGTACCAACGGAGGCTCGTAGAAAAATGAAGAAGAAGGCTGGCGATGGTGTCAATCTCAGTATTACCAAAGACCGCGTTTACCACGGAATGCATCATGACCTGCTAATGGCGCTTTATTACAAAGAGCCAGAAGAAGAAAATAAAGACCTCTCTTCTTTCTATTACCGTCTTCGGGAAATGGGACGCCACGAATTCAATGAATGAGTCAACACCGCCCGAACCAATGAAAAACGGGCCCAACGCATTGATTGCGTTATCCAAGCCTTTTGAGACAAGCAAACCTTCAAGGAAATGAAGAAGTGCTGACCAACTACGCCTAACCTACCAACACACCAACCATGCGCGGATCTGCAGAAATAATTAGAAGGATGTATGAAGCTTTGGAGCCCGTCATCACCCTCGACAATATTCACGAATCGGTACTTAAACTCACAAAAAATAACAAGGCTCTCGCCAAACTGGTGAAAGACAAAAGCCTCAAAGTCATAGATATTCGTCACGATTCGGAGGCTCTCAAGGTGATGGCCACACCCGCCATGGATGTCATTACCAAGATGCTTGATGCTTTAGGCCAAACACCCATGATTCCAGACGGCATTGATTATGAAGGCATTTTACTAGATGTGATTTACGATGCAGAAGACGAGCTATTGACCCTCTGCTGGAACGAATCGATGCTTGAAGGCGACTGGACGTTTATTAAAGATGGATTGAGTGGTCCTGAGTTCCAACCCTGTACAGGAGAAAGAGGCGGTTGGCTGGTCCGCGGCCCAGAAAAGATGTGCCTGTCTGTTGCCATGGAAAACGTGCTTGCAGGATATATACACCTTATCGATTATTGGGTCAATCGCTTCACCAAAACCCTCTACCTAAACACTACCACAGAAGAATGGGCACAGGTCTTCCAAATAGACCTCGATGACAAAACAGCAGTGGCAGAAATGACCACTCACATCCGCTACGTCCTCATGGGCGAATAAGAAGTTCCATTTCTAATCGCAGCGAACCCTTTGCGAGAAACCAAACGGAGCGCAGCGACCCCTCATTTCCTCTTCATCTCTGCGTGCATCAGTCCGGAGCTTAGCGACCAATCCGTCTTCATCCGTGCCATCTGCGTCATCCGCGTGCCCATCCCTGAGCGAGGCGAACCCTCCGTGTCCTCTGTGCCCCCTCCGTATCCTCTGTGGTTAAAAAACCG
>JBDNJH010000281.1:0-7032 GCA_041687875.1 Flavobacteriales bacterium
GAGAATTCGAGCAATGATCAGTTCACTTCCAAACCATTTATAAAACCAAGCGAAACCCCATTGCATCAACGGAAATTCCATTCGGAAAATCCCATCGCCATCTCCTCGTGAATTAATCTTCGGATTGAGAATATTCATGTCCCCAGCCGCGAAATTCTCTACCACGGTCATGGTCTGAGTTTGCCGCCACGCATGAATTCCCATGATATCGCGGTCCCAGATGTTCCAATGCAAGGCGATGCCAAGCAGAACAATGGAAACAAGAACGAATTTGGATTTTATCGCAAATGACATTGGGCGAATTTAAACAACTCGTCAAGCTTGTGGTTATCTTAGCACGCATGGGATATAGCTCAATGGAAAAGTGTGTGAATGACCTCGAAAAGCACGGTCATTTGATTCGGATAAAGGAGGAGGTTGATCCAAATCTGGAGATGGCCGCTATTCATTTGCGTGTCTTTGAAAACAATGGCCCAGCCTTGCTTTTTGAGAATGTGAAAGGCTCGAAGTACCGTGCTGTTTCCAACCTATTCGGGTCTGTAGAACGCAGTCGTTTTATTTTCCGCGATTCACTTGAACGAGTGAAACGGTTGGTGCAGTTGAAAGGCGACCCATCGCTTTTGGCAAAAAATCCGTCATGGGTTTTTTCTGCGCTTCGCGGAGGCTTCAACGCCTTGCCATTAAAACAGAAAAGCCAGTTTCAGGAGGTTTCTATTTCTGATCTTCCTCAGGTACAGTGCTGGCCGAATGACGGTGGTCCGTTTGTGACATTGCCGCAGGTTTATTCTGAGGATCTCGACAAACCTGGTATCCTGAATTCCAACTTGGGTATGTACCGAGTTCAGTTGGGTGGAAACGACTATGTTCAGGATAAGGAAATTGGATTGCATTATCAGTTGCATCGCGGCATTGGCGTGCATCAGACCAAGAGCAATCAGGCTGGGCAACCGCTCAAAGTCGCGGTTTTTGTGGGTGGACCGCCTTCACATTCGTTTGCTGCTGTTATGCCGCTGCCAGAAGGATTGCCTGAAGTGGCTTTTGCAGGAGCTTTGGGCGGAAGAAATTTCCGCTATTTCAAACAAGATGGTTTTACAGTTTCTTCTGATGCAGATTTTGTGATTTTGGGAGAAGTTTATCCGATGGAAAACAAACCCGAAGGACCTTTCGGGGATCACTTGGGATACTATAGTCTCAAACACGATTTCCCATTGATGCGTGTGAAAAAAGTACTCGCTAGGAAGAATGGAATTTGGGCCTTTACCGTGGTTGGAAGACCGCCACAGGAAGACACGAGTTTTGGGGCTTTAATCCATGAAATAACGGGTTCAATTATTCCGCAGACCATTCCAGGATTACACGAAGTGAATGCGGTGGATGCAGCTGGTGTTCATCCACTTTTGTTGGCCGTTGGAAGCGAACGTTACACGCCCTACTTGGAAGTTAAACGTCCGCAGGAAATATTGACCACCGCCAATGCCATTCTCGGCTTCAATCAGATGTCATTAGCAAAATTCCTGTTCATCATCGCAAAGCAAAATGAGAAGACCCCAAAAGCCAAAGATGAAGAAGCATTTTTCAAGTACCTGTTGGAACGAATCGACCCAACCCGCGACCTGCATTTTCAAACAAAAACAACCATCGACACGCTTGATTACAGCGGAACGGATTTGAATGGAGGTTCTAAGTTGATTGTTGCTGCGGTTGGCGAGAAGAAGCGTGAATTAAACACGGAAATTCCTGATTTGACGTTGCCTGATGGCTTCAGTCTGCCAAGGGTTGTTTTTGCTGGCGTTTTGGCCATTCAATCGTTAAAATATGTTGACGGAAACGATATTCAAAAGCTGACTTCTGTTCTTCAATATCAGCAAGAAAAGCTAAAAGGCTTTCCACTCATTTCAGTTGTTGATAATAGCGAATTCACATCTCGAAATCTCAATAATTTCCTTTGGGAAACATTTACGCGGAGTAATCCATCGCACGATGTGCATGGCGTTGGCGAATTCATAGAAAATAAGCATTGGGGCTGTACGTCATCAGTGGTTTTTGATGCGCGTGTAAAGCCGCATCACGCGCCACCTTTGATTAAAGATCTAACAACCGAAAAAAAGGTTGACAGGCTAGGAGAGAAGGGAGCATCTCTGCACGGAATCATTTAAATTCCATTACATATTGCATATTAAAATATGTAATTCCCTTAGCTCTAATTGCGTGAAACACGTAAAGACGCTGAAAGTAAGGGGTTTTTACAGACGAATCGTAACCTTGGCCGAACTTGGGCGTTGCACGTTCTATCTTACCAATCAGGAATTGAATTGATGAAAACAGAACAAAGACACTGGACTGCCGAAGGTGGATGGCAGGAAATTAAGAACCGGAATCTTGGAGATTCGGCAAATTTGGTTTTGGTCTTCGGGTCTCGACCACTTTTGGAAGATGCTTCCAAATACGATGAAATCAGAGCTTTTTATCCGTCAGCTGATATTGTGATGGGAAGTACATCTGGCGAGATTATGGAAGATCTTGTCTATGACGATTCGCTGGCGGTAACAGCTGTTAGCTTCGAAAAAACCAAACTTCGGGCTATTTCTATGATTATTGGTGATGCAAAGGATAGTTTCGATGCCGGGTTTCAGATGGCAGAAAAATTGAAAGGTGAACGATTAAATCACGTTTTTCTTCTTTCGGACGGATTGCATGTGAATGGCAGCGAGATTGTAAAAGGCATCAATTCAGCATTGGATAAAGATGTGCCGTGCACTGGCGGATTGGCTGGTGATGCCGCCAATTTCAGCAAAACATTGGTGGGATTGAATGCTGCCCCCTCTGAAATGCAGATTGTGGCCGTAGGTTTTTATGGCTCAGAACTGCAAGTGGGTTACGGCTCAGTTGGAGGTTGGGATAACTTTGGTGCCGAGCGTTTAGTTACTCGATCGGAAGGAAACGTTCTTTACGAATTGGACGGACAATCAGCCCTCGATCTTTATAAAATGTACTTGGGAGATAAGGCCGCAGAATTGCCAGGATCAGCACTTCTATTTCCATTGGGGTTGAAGTTTGACGAAGATTCTGATACGATTGTACGTACAGTTTTGGCAGTTGATGAGGAGAAGAACAGTATGACCTTTGCGGGTGATATTCCCGAAGGATGCTACGTAAGGTTGATGAAGGCCAACTTCGATAAGTTGATTGAAGGCGCAAATCTAGCAGCAGAGCATACTACTCAAAGAGGAGGAAGTTCAAGTGATAAGCTTGCCTTGCTCATCAGTTGTGTAGGCAGAAAACTTATTCTTGGTCAGCGAATTGACGAAGAAGTTGAAGCAGTAAAAGAGGTTTTGGGCGATGGTGTTACCATTACAGGGTTCTATTCTTACGGGGAAATTTCACCAGTTGGTGAATCTGCCAGATGTGAACTGCACAACCAAACAATGACCATAACCACGTTTGCCGAGACATAAAAGGTGTACGACAGTAAACTTCTTCATAGACAGATACGAAAGTACCTGAGAGGCGCCCCCATCCCTTCGGAGATGGAGGCCCTTTTAGCTATTGTCAATGATGCGTACAATCATTACGAGGAGAATTTGAAGTTGCTGCAACGGGCCATCGAACTCAGTTCAGTGGAGTTGAATCAGGCCAAGAACAAGATTGGAAAAGCGTTGGTTCAGCTCAACGAGAAGAACGAAGACCTCCTTAGCAGTATTCATTACGCAAAGCTTATTCAGAATGCTATTCTTCCTTCTGAGGAAAGGTTCAGGAAGTTGTTGGCCGGATCCTTTGTTTTTCATCGTCCGAGAGATATTGTGAGTGGCGATTTTTATTGGCTGCAAGAGTTTGACGATAAAGTATTGATTGCAGCCGTTGATTGCACTGGGCACGGTGTACCCGGAGCATTCATGTCAATTATTGGAAATAACGCCCTCAATGCTGCCGTTCGGGAAGAAGGTCTTACCACACCATCATTGGTTTTGGATAGTTTAAATCGTGGCGTGAGTAGTACGTTAACACTTCAGGCCGATATCAACGAAGTTGGGATAAAGGACGGGATGGATATTGCGTTGGTTACGATTGATTACAAGAACATGACAGTTCAGTATGCCGGAGCCTATAACCCCATTTACATTATCCGTGATGGCCATTTGATGGAAACAAAAGGCGACAAATTTCCGATTGGGCTTTCTATTGATGATAAGTTACGCCTCTTCACAAATCATTCGTTTGATCTTGTTGAAGGAGATATGATCTACATTTTCTCCGATGGTTATCCCGATCAGTTCGGTGGTCCGCAGGGCAAAAAATTCAAGTACGATCAGTTTAGAACGCTATTGCTGGAAATTCATGAGCTAAGCCCACGCAAACAAGTAAAACAGATAAGTAGCCGATTTGAGGAGTGGATGGGCGATCTCGTACAGATTGATGACGTACTGGTCATTGGAATGCGGGTTTAACGGAATCTGAGTTCCATTGTGGTCAACCTGACCGATTCCCCTTCGGACAGCCAAGGGTAGATTTTCAACACATCCACTTCGGTTTGAGCATCTTTTAGTTTGTAATAAAACACTCCCCAATTCGGACCACCTTTTTTGTATTGAAGTTTGAAAGCATCTGATTCCCACGCGTAATTCCCCTTTTCATTTCCTTGGTCAAACACCATTTGCAACGGATTCTCAGCATCGTTTTCGGCACACTCAACCCTTACGGTCAGTTCTGTAAAACCTTTTGCTATGAGTTCAGAGAGAGCGATTTGCAGCGTAGGTCCGTATGGGTTTTCTGGAGAGATAAGAACACTTCGAGTTCCCGATGAGTCGGTTTGGATAGCATCAGGATTCAAGTTCCAAATATCTGTTTTTTCAAATTTGAAACGATAGGTCGGTTCTTCCTTCTCACCTTTCTTAAACATTACCGCTTCTGAATTGAAGTACGTTTCCCGCTTCACTTCAATGGGGAATTTCTCTGTAATGATTGCTTCAACTTCTGGTGCTTGATTCACGGTTGACCAAGCATAAATCAAAAATTCCTTCCTGGAGGTATCAACCATCGATTTCAGTTCTGCAAGACCAGTTTCATCCGTTGTTCGGTACAAAGCGAGTTTGGTCGGTTCTTGTTTTTCGATGTAATAATCGATGTAAAACGGAAAGTTGAAATCTCCTATCAGAAGTGCCTTATGCTCAACTTTTGCGTTCCATTCAACGATATGTTCTGCCAATTCCTTGAAAACACCGAAGTGATCTGTCTGATGGAACCGTTTTTCAACCGTTGTACTGAAAAGTGTGATGGAGAGTAGAATTCCAGTTGCGGCATAGGTGAGTTTTTCTTTTCCTTCATTCCAACCTGAAAAAACGAATACCAAAAGAAATGGAAATGAAAACAGTAGCGTACTATCTTGAAGTACGGGATTAATGTTTCTTGAATAGATGAAACCAACTAAGAAGGGGGTTAGAAAAAGGAGAAAAGGAAGAATGTTCTGAATAAATGAAATCCTCGGCTTGAAAATGATTAATCCAGTAATTCCTAGAGCCAGAACAGCAAGAATCACGAACGCTGAATCGTTGAAAACGTAATGGATATGCTTCAGAATCCACGAGTTTTCGGGCGGTCCGAGCCATTGTCCAACTCCTCCTAAACTCAACTGATGAAGAAAGATCGGAATGTATGGTAGGTAGAGGAGAAACGCACCAACTAAAGCCAAAAGATACAGTTTCAGGTTCTTTCCTTTGATGAGAAAGATTCCGGACAAAGCAAGAATTGCAGCCGTTAAAGCCGCGAAGTAGTGGGAATACGCACACAATGCCAAACTAATCCCCAGCCAAACGAAATCGCTCGGCTTTTGATTTTGCTTTACAATTCTGATCCAGAATGTGGCGGCCATCAACGTAAACAGCATTCCTAAGGCATAAGGACGAGCAATTTGGCTGTAAAGAAGTGGGAATTCGAGTGTAGCAAAAGCAGCAGCAGAAAGCAAGCCAGCAGAAGTGCTGATCCATTCTTTCGCCAATTTGAACATGAAATAGACAGAGAGAATTCCAGCAATGACGAAAGGAAGTCGGACCACGAAAACACCATTTCCGAACCAACTGGTCATGTACCAAAGAATGACTTGGGCTGCCGCTGGATGTCCGTCAATCCGAACGCCATTCATTATGAGGTCTGAGAATGAATCGAAATTCAAGCGTGCCAAGGCGCTCAACTCATCATTGGAAAGGGAGAAGTCCCAAAAGTTGTAAATACGGAGAACGGCCCCGAGAAAAAGGATGAAAGCAAGTATGACCTTTTCGGTCTTACCCAACATGCGATGCTTGTCTGAGCCTTTCGAAGAGCACAATTCCAGTAGCGACCGACACGTTCAATGAACCCGTTGCACCCGTCATCGGAATGTTGATGTGTTCCTTGGCAATTTCCAAAAGTCCTTCACCAATTCCATCTTCTTCTGAGCCCATGATGATTGCCATCGGTCCAGAAAGATTAGACTTATAGATTGTGTCTTCACCTTTTTCTGAACACGCAACCACTCGTAGACCAGCTTCTTGCAGGTTTCTAACTTCAGAAAGAATATGTCCTGTACGACAGATTGGAATGTTGAAAATCGCACCAGCAGAACTTTTAACCGCATAGGAATTGATCTGTGCGCTTCCCTTGATTGGTATTAGAATGGCATGAACACCAGCGCACTCAGCCGAACGACAGATGGCTCCAAAATTCCCTACATCTGATACACGATCGAGTACCAGAACGAGTGGAGCTTCGCCACTTTCAATTACGCGTCTCACAATTTCTTCAAAATTCTGGTATTCAATCGGAGAAAGTAGCGCAATAACACCTTGGTGATTCTTTCGCGTAAGTCGAAAAAGTTTTTCCTGAGGCACTTCCTGAAAAGGAATCCGTTTGCCTTTTAGGGTTCGCTTGATGTCATTGATTGCAGGGTTGGTTGAATCCTTTTTGAGATAAACCTTCTCAATTTCCTTTCCTGCCTCAATCGCCTCCATCACAGGATGGATTCCAAAGACAATGTTTTGTTCCGTTTCGTTTTCGCGCATA
>JBDNJH010000054.1:0-23716 GCA_041687875.1 Flavobacteriales bacterium
CCGCAGCCAATGTTCCATAACCAACTCCGAAAGTCGGTGTTGGAGGATTACTTGCTGGGTCAACTGGCGTTTCTGGCGTGTCGTCCGTGTTACACGAAGCAATTGACATGGAAACAACTCCGGCTAAGAGTAGGAATCGTCCGAATTTGAATGTTTCGTTTAGAATTTTCATACTGTTCAGTTTAAGGGTTAGAATAATTGATTAATGCGTCAAAGCACGGCATTGCTTGACGCGGTGTTGTACGCAGTTCTACGTAATTATTCGGAATCCGAAGTCCTCCGAGTAATAGCTCCGATTCAAATTCATCAAGGAATGAAACATCGTTCCAGAAAGCATCAACTTCGAGCAGATTGTGATTCAATGTTTAATAGCGGTTGCGGTTTTTGATTAAGAATTAAGGATGTTTCAGGTGCTGGTCTCTTTTTCCTTTTCCGTTGATCCGTTTCTCTGCGTCTCTGCTTAAAAAAAAGGAGCGCAGCCATCAAACCGCGTTTGTCCGTGCTCTATTTAGGAGAAAGTCGAAAGAGATAAGTCGGTGTGTTCCTACATTTTCTCAAATTACCTCCATGCTCAAACCCCGGAGTATAACCACCTATCTCTATCAATCTAAATTCACCAACGGTCATTCATTGTTCTATTTAGAAGCATCCGAAACCCTTATTTCCCGTCCTTCTGTGAACCCAACGATTTCACTCCTCCTGCCAAGTTAGGTTGTTTTTGATTGTTTTCTTTGGATATTTGAAAGTTATTCATGTTGCAAATGTTCCAACCCCGAATCCTAAATTGGGTCTTTCTGTTCTTAAACTTATCCTTCATGTCAGGGATATGTTTTGCCCAACAAGGCTGCGACAACGCGGATTTCAATACGGGCGATTTCACCAGTTGGGTGGGCAGGACAGGTACGTGCTGCGGAATCAATACACCTACTACAGGCATCGTTAACGGTCGGCACACCATTATGACTGGAAATGCCACCGACCCCAATGCGTGTGACGATATTTCGGTAGTTGCACCTGGCTATGCAAACTCTGCACGGCTCGGAAACAGCGGCAGCGGCTGCGAAGCCGAACGCCTTTCGTACACTTATATGGTAACTCAGCAAAGCGCGTTGTTCATTTATCAATATGCGGTAGTACTGGAAGACCCTGGGCACAGCGTGGCCGACCAACCTCGATTTGAAAGTCGCGTGCTAAACGCAGCGGGGCAGCTCATTTCGCCCCAATGCGGATTTTATCAAGTAACGGCTGCTGCGAATATTTCAGGTTTCCGGTCGTGCGGTGGTGTTCGCTACCGTGCTTGGACTCCTGTCGGCATTGACCTTTCTGCCTTTATCGGCCAAAATATCACCATCGAATTTACAACGGGCGATTGCGGCCTCTGCGGTCATTTTGGCTATGCCTACATCGTGGCAGAATGCAATCCGTTAGAAATATCGGTAGATTATTGTCCTGCCAGCAGCGACAATGCGGTGCTTACCGCTCCTATCGGCTTCGACTATCAATGGAATACAGGACAAACAACACGAGAGATTACGGTTTCCAATCCCACCAATGGTGTGCAGTATTCGTGTACGCTGACGGCTGTTACTGGCTGTCAAGTAACGCTTAACGCTGTTATTAATGCAACAGCTGTGAACACGAATTTTATCCAACCACCTGCTTGTCCGGGAGATGTTGTTCCGTTTACAGACCTCACCACCACCAACATTGGAAATATCGTTTTGTGGGATTGGAATTTTGGAGATGGAACCGTTTCCAACCTTCAAAACCCGACACATAGCTATCCGCAAAGTGGACTGTATAATGTAAGCCTCACCACCACCACAGATAATGGTTGTTTTGCTTCGCACACCACCACCGTAAATGTAAATCCAATTCCAATGGTGAGTTTTTCTGCTCCACAGGTTTGCGATCAGAACACAACCCAATTCATCAATACAACCCTGTTCCCTCCTACTATTGGCAGTTGGAGATGGGATTTTGGAGATGGCACACCGAATGATAATGTAAACTGGAGTACCACGCACACCTATGCGGCCACGGGAACCTATGATGCCACCCTCACCGCTTTTTCGCAGAATGGTGTGTGCACAAGTAGCGCAACCAATCCTGTGATTGTGGCTCCGCTTCCAATTCCCAACTTCAGTTTTACCAATGTTTGCTTTGGCAATCCCGTGGTGTTCGAAAATACTTCCATGGGTAATGTAACCAATGTGAATTGGAATTTTGGAGACAACACGCCTCCTATCTACACCCTATCAACCAGCCATTATTATATTTCTCCAGGAACGTATGATGTGCAATTGACCGTGACCAATCAGAATGGTTGCACCGATTCGCTCACAAGAACTGTCACCGTCAGTCCATCTCCACAATCCTTCTTTGACTTTGAGAATGTGTGTTTTGGCGAACCTGTAGTTTTGACAAACAACAGTATTCTACCTCCTACTGGCAATATTCAAAACTGGCTTTGGAATTTCGGGGATAGTTCAGCCACAAACTCCAACACGTGGGCACCGCAACACAATTATTTGAGTGATGGCGTTTTTGACATTACCCTCATTACTTATTCTCCCAACCTAGCGTGTTCAGACACGCTTACCGATTCGGTGCGGGTATATGCCACGCCCATTCCCAACTTCACGTTTGAGAATGTTTGTTTTGGAGAATCTGTTCCATTTATCAGCACATCCACAGGCGAAATATCTAGTTGGAAATGGGACTTTGGCGATGGTTCATCTCCCAATCTCAATCAGGCCGTAAATCACGTTTATTCGTCTGCTGGAACCTACACCGTAAGATTATCAGTATCAACAATCTATGGTTGCAATGCGTTTCTCGAACAACAGGTAACCGTTTATCCAACTCCGCTGTCCAGCTTCATTACCAGCGAAGTCTGCCATCAGGATTCAACAGATTTTTTCAGCATCTCTTCGGTAGAAAATCCTTCCACCATCGCTCAATACGATTGGAATTTCGGAGATGGTAGCAGTAATGGCTCTGGTCAATCTACTTCTTACACCTACGCAAATGCTGGGGTTATCAACGTAATGCACACCGTAACGACCTCGGAGGGCTGTGCGGATAGTGTTTCTCAAGCAGTAATTGTGAATCCGAACCCCATAGTTCAGTTCACGGTAGATTTGTCCGAAGGTTGCTCTCCGCACTGCGTTCAGTTTCAAGAACTTTCGGGCATAGAAAGTGGCTTTAACCAATCTTGGGTTTGGGATTTTGGAGATGATGATGGCTCGCTAAATCAAAATCCGCAGCATTGCTTTACGAACGACCGAACAGACATTACCAAACCTTTTGATGTTGCCCTTACCGTTACATCAGACAAGGAATGTATTACAACCCACGTAAAAAATGCCTACGTAAAGGTCTATCCCACTCCAAGAGCAGGATTTGAATCGAATCCGTATCGTACCACAATCCTATTCCCCACCATCAAATTCCGCGATAGATCGCAAGGTGCCAACTATTGGGCGTGGGATTTTGGCGATAATCAGGTAATAAACACATCTGGCCTCCAGAATCCGAATTACACCTACCTCACAACAGGAACTTACACCGTTACTCAGATTGTTTACAACGACTTTGAATGCTCGGATACCACAGAAGCAATAATCACCGTAACGCCATCCTTTACCATCTATATACCAAGTGCATTTACCCCCAATAACGATTTCATCAACGACCGATTCTATGTAAAAGGAGTTGGTATTGTTGAGTTCAAAATGTGGATTTTTAATCGGTGGGGCGATGAGATTCATTATTCAGAAGACATCAATGAAGGATGGGGCGCAGATGTACGGAACAATGAAAAACAAGTGGAAAACGAGACCTACGTGTATGTGGTGGAAGTAATCGACATAAATGGCGACTATCATCGCTACACAGATAGAGTTCAGGTTTTAAGATGAAATTGTGAAGAGACTTCTGACCATTTTTATCTTTTTTCTGTTTCACCAAAGTGGAAACGCCCAACTTATTGTAGACCCCACTTACACCGCTCAGCAACTAACCGACCTAATTGTTGGAGATGGAATAGCAGTAAGCAACATTATTCTGAACTGCCCCGGAGGTGCAAGTAGCTATTTCGATGCAACTGCCACCAACATAAACATGACCACAGGGGTACTTCTCACTACTGGAACCGTTGCAAATGCCGCATCACCCAATACAGATGCAGGAGTAAGTGCTTGCAATGGCGCACCCGGAGACCCAGATGTGGAAGCTGTTGCAAATGAAACGACCTACGATGCCTGCATTTTGGAGTTTGATATTGTGCCGACTTGCAGTCAGTTAAATTTCACCTACGTTTTTGCATCAGACGAATATCCCGAATACATCAACCGCGAATTTGCAGATGCAGTGGTCATCACCATCGCTGGCCCGGGATTCGTTGGAAATCAAAACATTGCATTAGTTCCCAATACCGCAACGGGAGTTGGTATTACCACAGTAAATGGCAATGTCAATAATCAGTACTACGTAAACAATGGTGCTGGAATTATAGAATACGATGGATTTACCGTACCAATGACAGCCACGGCCAACGTAACGCAGTGCGAAATGTATCACGTAAAAATTGCGGTGGCAGATGCGGCAGATTGCATTTTCGACAGCGGTATGTTCATTGCCGAAAACAGTTTAGACTGTGGGGTAAACAACGCCATAAACACAGACGTAACGGTAGGTTCTTTTCCACCAATTGAAGGATGCCGAACCTACGATATTGAGCTTTGCCGTCAGGGAGATACAAGCGCACCATACGACCTCAACCTTAGTTATGCAGGAACCGCTGTGAATGGCGCTGACTACACCCAACTTCCAACCATCCTCAACTTTCCCATTGGTGTTCAATGCCAGACCATTACAGTTGAAGCAATTGAAGATGGCATTGTGGAAGGTGCTGAAACCATCCTGTTCATCTACCAAGCGGTTTCTGGTATATGTACTGTGTTTGATACTATTGAGATTCAGATTATTGATGACCAGAACCTCACCCCCGATTTCTACTACAATGATGTTTGCGTTGGAAGCACGGTTTTCTTCAACAATGGAACCAGCATCACGCCTCCAGCAACAGTTACCAATTTCGTTTGGAAATACGGAGATGGCACCGAAGTAGCTCAATATAACAGCTCGCACCTCTATGCCATCGAAGGCGATTATGACGTTTGGCTCATTGCCACAAGCAACGACAATTGTGTGGATTCGGTCATGCAAACGGTTCACGTCTATGGTTATCCTACGGCAGATTTCACCCTTGCAGATGCCTGTTTGGGAACCCCGGCCAACTTCACCAATCTTTCCACCCCATCTAGCAATGATGTTTTTGGCGACTTTATTTGGAATTTTGGAGACGGTGGCAGCGCCAACTCGTGGGATGCCACGCACTTCTACTCCATTCCAGACACGTTTACCGTAAGCCTTACTGTTTATACACAAGAACTGAGTTGTTCAAATACGTTTACCGACACTATTATTGTTTATCCACCCATCAACACAGCTTTCGTTGCGGCAAATGTTTGCTTTGGCGATAGTGTTGATTTCCTAAATCAATCTAACGGAAACGCAACTTGGGAATGGGATTTTGATGATGGAACTCCCTTCAGTTCGGTATTCAACGCCACTCACTATTACGCTGCTCCCGGAATCTACGATGTGCGTCTGGTGGGCATCAGTCCGAATGCGTGCAACGATACCGCCATTAAACAAGTGATTGTGTATGATGCGCCTCAGGCCAGTTTCACCACGGCAGACATTTGCGCCAATGAACTTGCACAGTTCACCAACACCACCGTTTTGCCAACCTATGGCGCGCTTGGCTCTTGGTATTGGTTCTTTAGCGATAACACCAATTCTTCTTCCTACAGCCCCTTGCATCTGTTCCCGTCTGCCGGAGTTTACACAGCCACCTTGGTTGTTTACAACGAAATGCTCGGATGTTCAGACACGGCTCAATCCAGCATAGAACTCTTTGCTGTACCAAATGCCGAGTTTACCGTTGAGAATGTGTGCGATGGAATTACAGTGGCCCCCAATAATCTGAGCTTGGGAACAGCAAGCGCATGGACTTGGAATTTTGGCGATAGCCCGAATTGGATTCAACAGCCCAATCCAACCTATATCTACGCACAACCTGGGACTTACAACATTTCGCTGGTGGCAACTTATCAGGATGAATGTGCCGACACCACCGTTCTGCCAGTAACCGTCTATGCCCTACCTGTTGCCGATTACAATTGGAACTACGTCTGCGAAGGAATCGCAACCCCATTCTTGAACCAAAGCTCAGTCTCGTTTCCAGAGAATATTGTAAGTTGGATATGGAATTATGGCGATGGAACCCCAGCCGACACCGTTGTCAATGCAAGCCATATTTATCCTAATGGAGGTAGCTACAACACGCAATTGAGAGTAACATCAGGCCGCGGATGCACCGATAATGTCAACCAACAGGTTTGGGTAAATCATACGCCCGACCCAACCGTCACCACATCCAACCCTACCGGCTGTCCAGATCTTTGTATTCAGTTCAACGACCTATCAACCCTTGCTTTTGGCGACATCATCAAACGCAGATGGAATTTTGGAGATTTCCAGTTCTCTAACGATACGAATGTTGTGCATTGCTACGACAATGATGATTTCTACGACCCATCGTTTTACAACATCCGATTAGAGTTAGAAACTGACAGCGGTTGCCGCGCCAACCTTCGTTTGGATAGCCTCGTTGTTGTATATCCGGTGCCTTATGCCAATTTCGATTGGACTCCAGATTCAGTCAGTACCTTCAATCCTGTTGTTCAGTTCATAGATGAGAGCAAAGGTCCAACACTGTGGGAATGGGATTTTGGAGATACCAATGTCTATTCCAGTTCCTACCTGCAGAATCCGGATTTTAGATACTCAAAGCATGGCTATCACGACATCATGCTCATTGCCGAAAACGATTACGGCTGCATTGATACCATGATAAAAACCATCTACATCTATGCCGATTTGCGCTTCTATGTTCCCAACGCATTTACACCCGATAGTGATGGGAAGAATGAGGTTTTTCAAGGTTATGGTTCAGATATAGGAGGTTACAATATGCGCATTTTCAATCGTTGGGGAAGTCTCATTTTCGAAAGCAACGATATTGATTATCCGTGGGACGGCACCATCAACGGAAGGCAAGCACCTGCTGGTATCTACATCTACGAGTTCAATATAAACGACCTTACCGATGAGATTCGGGAATACACTGGGTATTTCTCGCTGCTTAGATAGCGGAGGCACGAAATTCTAAAAAATCAAATCCGAAACCGTTTCGCATTTGTATTTTTTGAATTTAGAATTTTGTCAATCATCCCAGTATCACAATCGGCCTAGTAACTTTGCCGCATGAAAAAGGAGGACGTACCGCAGGATGATGAGAACCTTTTTGAGGGAAAGTTCAAGGTGGTGAAATATGCTGTGGATGAAGATGGCAAGTACGGAACGGTAGGAAGTTCTGGTTGGGAACCTGAAAACGCGGTACTAAACCAAGCTTGGGACGAAATCAATAAAAAGGTTGACGAAACGAAAAAGAAGATTGAGGCAGGAGAACTTAGCCCCCTCGCCTACCACATGGAAAAGAACATTATGGATGTGGGCATGTTGAGCCAGTACATGGAAATTGGAAAACGAAATGTGAGCAAGCATTTGGAGCCAAGCGGCTTCAACAGTTTAGACGAAAAGACGTTGAAACGCTACTCTGACGTGTTTGACATTACGGTTGAGGAGTTGAAAAAAATAGAATGATTATAGATTTTGAGCACCGCCAATCGGCACACTGCGAAACAGGCGTTATTTCCAATCTCATGCGGCATCATGGACTGGATATTTCGGAGCCTTTGGCGCTCGGAATAGGTTCTGGATTGTTCTTCGCTCACATGCCGTTCATTAAAGTGAATGGATTGCCAGTAACCACCTACCGCATCATGCCGGGCGATATTTTCAAGAAGTTCTCGAAACGAACAGGTGTGGAAATGAAACGAGAGAAGTTTTCTTCTCCCGAAAAAGCGATGGATGCGTTGGATGCTTGTCTGGAACAAGGTCTGCCCGTTGGCATGTTGACCAGCGTATTTTACTTGCCGTATTTACCGCGTGCGTTCCGATTTCATTTCAATGCGCATAATATTGTTGTGTACGGAAAGGAAGGCAATGACTACTTGGTTTCTGACCCTATCTTGGAAAAGACTGAAGTGATTGACCGCAGAATGCTGATTCGTGCGCGTTTTGCCAAAGGAATGCCGAACACAAACGGACGGATGTATTACCCAACGCATGTTCCGCAAGACGTGGACATCAATGCAGCTATTATAAAAGGATTGAAATACACAGCCAAGGATATGGCAACTATCCCTGTCTCTCTTTTTGGTGGAAAAGCAATAGGATACCTAGCAGGTAGAGTTGCCAATTATGAGCAGAAATACGGTCAGGAAGAAGCAAAGAAATACCTAGGGAATATTGTAAGAATGCAAGAAGAAATTGGAACTGGTGGTGCTGGATTCCGTTTCATGTTCGGAGCATTCTTACAAGAAGCTTCTGGTCGATTAGGCAACCCAATGCTTCATAAAAAGAGTTTGGAAATCACCAAAATTGGTGACATGTGGAGAAACTTCGCTTACGATTGCGGAAGAATGGTAAAAGGCCGCGCCAATGGAATGACCTATCAAGATTTGGCTGACCAACTTTCTGATATCGGGCGAAGAGAAATTCTCTTTTTTCAGTCTATTCATAAAATGAAATTCTGATTTGGAAGCCATTTCCATAAAAGGTCTGCTGCATCAATACAAGGGAGTGAATACGCCTGCCGTTAATCAGCTTAATCTCGTGATTCCGAAAGGGGCATTCTATGGATTACTAGGACCAAATGGTGCCGGAAAGACAACTGCAATATCCATTATTAGTGGTATTCTAAAACCGAATTCAGGCTCCGTCCAAGTACTTGGCAAAGACTGGAATTCAGATGCTAAAAGCATTAAACAATCTATCGGACTCGTTCCCCAAGAGATTGCGCTTTACGATACAATGACCGCAACCGAGAATCTCAAATTCTTCGGAACTATGCTTGGGCTTGATTCAAAATCAATTAGAACCAAGACTGATGAATTAATGAAAGAATTCGGTCTTTCTGAGCACAAAAACAAGCTCTTGGAGAATTATTCTGGCGGAATGAAGCGCAGAGTAAACCTGATGGTGGCTCTGATGCACGACCCTGAGATTCTCATTCTAGATGAGCCAACTGTTGGTATTGATGTGCATTCAAGACATATGATTAACACGTATTTGAAAGGTCTGAATGAAAAAGGCATGACCATACTTTACACTTCACATCAGTTGGATGAAACCGAACAGTTGTGCGACCATGTCTGTATCATGGACCACGGACAACTCCTTGTTGAAGGAAAAACTTCTGAGCTCGTTTCCGATGGTCACAGCTTACATCACCATTTTATCGAACTCACCGGAAAGCAATTGCGAGACGGATGAAACTCCTTGCCTCCATAAATAAAGAATGGCTCTTACTTATCCGCGATAAGGGCGGATTGGGAATACTCTTTCTCATGCCAATGATTCTAGTAATAGTGATGGCGCTGGTGCAAGATGCCCCGTTTCGCGATTATCAAGAACAGCAAATACCAGTGCTATTTGTTAATGAGGACTCTGGAACAATTTCGGATGCTATTGTGGCTGCTATTCACAATGGCAAAGCGTTTCATGTAGTAGACAGCTTAGATGGAATTCCAATCGACAGTACTCGCTTGTCAAAAGCAATTAACGCTGGTGAATTCCAGATTGGGATTGTCATTCATAAAGGATTAGGGGATGACCTCAAGTCAATTGTTGATTCGCAAGTAGATGGAATGCTGGCTGGACTGATACCTGGCGGAGATACCACTAAGATTGAAAAACCTGCGGTCAATCCGTACATATCGCTCCTACTCGACCCTACTACAAAACACACGTTCCGAAGTAGTATTAGAAGTGCCATCAAGCAATTTCTGAGCGAATTAGAAGCCAAGATGATTGTTGATGGATTGACTTCAAAACTTGCTGAAATGACGGGGAAAGCTCCTGAAGTTGACCTGTCTTCAAAGGGTATTGTACAGTTGAATGAAACCACGGCTACCAGTAAAGTAATGGCTTCGGATGTTGCCAATAATTCTACGCAACATAACGTTCCAGCTTGGACGGTTTTTGCCATGTTTTTCATCGTTATTCCATTGGCTGGCAACATGGTTAGAGAACGAACTGCAGGCACCATTATTCGACTTAGAACAATGCCAACAAGCATGTTCCACTTTTACGCTGGTAAGTTTTCCAGCTACGGCACAGTCGGTTTAGCACAGGCATTGCTAATGATTAGCGTTGGTTTTTGGGTAATGCCATTGCTAGGTCTTGCTCGGCTTGATTTGGGCAGCGGACTTCTTCCTCTCATCTACGTTTCAATTGCGGCAAGCGCGGCAGCAACAGGTTACGGTCTTCTTGTTGGAACCTTATTCAAAACCCTTCATCAAGCTGCCATTTTCGGAATGGTATCCGTGGTAATTATGGCTGCTTTAGGCGGTATATGGGTGCCTCTTTACATAATGAGCGATTCAATGGTTTTTATTGGTCATCTTTCTCCTATGAACTGGGCCATGGAAGCTTTTAACGATGTATTTTTGAGGGGTGATACTTTAATAGACATAATTTCGCACAGTTGGAATCTTTGGTTATTTGCTATAATATGTTTCGCTTTAGCGCTTGTAGTTGAAAACAAACGATAGAAATTTAGGTTTTTTAGTTATGGAGGAAGATCAATATTACGACACGATTATTCTTGGGGGCGGACTTGCAGGTCTAACCCTTTCTATGCAGTTGAAACAGCAGAACCCCGACATCAAGGTGTTGGTGTTAGAAAAGCGCGATGATGCGGCACCTGATGCTGCGCACAAAGTGGGCGAAAGCACGGTTGAATTGGCCACGCATTACCTGCGCGAAGTGCTCGGATTGAAGGATTATTTGGATGAGCATCAGTTGCCGAAACACGGACTGCGTTTCTTCTTTTCGCCTAAACACAAAACCACTATCCACAAACGAGTGGAATTAGGGCCAAAAGTGCTGCTTCCTGTGCCTAGTCATCAGTTGGATAGAGGAATTTTGGAGAACGATCTGGTTCGTTTCAGTCGCGAATTGATGAACGATGTGGTGCTAGGTGCCAAGGTGGAAAATGTGGACATAACTACTGAGAATCATTCCGTTACATATAGTGTAGATGGCAATCAAACCACCGCAACAGCACGCTGGGTTGTGGATGCTTCTGGAAGAGCAAGTATTCTGAAGCGCAAATTCGGTTTTGCACAACCACATGCGCATCATTGCAATGCAGCATGGTTCAGAGTCGATTGGAAAATTGACATTGACACATGGTCGGACGATAAGAAATGGCATTCGCATGTTCAGCCTGGATTACGCTATTTAAGCACGGTTCACCTGATGGATGCTGGTTATTGGGTTTGGATTATTCCGCTAGTTGGTGATAAAACCAGCGTTGGAATTGTGGCCGATCCGGATATTCATCCATTCGACACATACAATACCTTGGAGAAATCTTTGGCTTGGCTGGAGAAATGGGAGCCTCAGTTTTCGAACGAGTTGAAGGCAAAAACGGAAGGTGAAATTCTTGATTTCAAAGTGATGAAGCATTTTGCGCATCATTCTGGTGAAACATTCCATACCGATCGTTGGGCAGTTACTGGAGAAGCGGGCGTATTTGCCGATCCGTTCTATTCTCCTGGATCGGACTTCATTTCCATGGCAAACACATGGACGGCAGACCTCATTCAGCGCGACCTGAAAGGCGAAGACATTTTTTTCCGCACCAAGTTCTACTCAGAAGTGCTGAAGGCGCTGTTCGACAACTGGATGCCAATCTATACGGGGCAATACCCAATGTGGGGAAGCACGCAGGTGATGGTTGGCAAGATATTCTGGGATTGGGGTGCATATTGGAGCATCAACACGCTGATTTTCATCAATAACGGACTGACAGACCTCGAACTACTTCGTCAATTGACTGCTGGGCCAAAATCTTTGCTTCAGAAATACGGTGAGTTGAGCCGACAGATGCAGAAACTATTCAAGGATGCGATGCCGTACGATACAGCCGACATCACCGACCGTTACACCGACCCATTTGAACTTGATTTCCTTCGAAAATTCCAAGAGGATATTGTAGAGAAGGAATACACAACTGAGGAAATGCTGGATAAACTGTTCTCAAATCTTGGGATTTTGGAGCACGTGGCGGCCGAAATGTTCCGACTATTCAGCAACTTGGCGCATGAAACCGAAATGGACATTGATGTGGATCCTTACACCATGTCTCTCGAAGGTGAAACGCTGGAAAGCGTAAACAGCAAAGTGGTGAAACGTGATGCACATATTGCCAACGAAATGAAGGCGATGTGGTTTTATGAAAAAGCTTTTAGCTGCTGATACGAATTACGCTACGCGGTCCGAATATGACGAATGTGCTTGCTGAAACGCGATTAGCTATGCTGAACTTCAATTCGCATATTCGTTTTTCATTCGTAATTATCTCCTTTTAGTCGATGATAGCGTTTCACTAAGTTCGTATCAGCCGTTTTGAGCATTGAAGAGAATATAGAAACCATTGTCAGTACCTTCCAAAAAGGAAGAGAATTGGCTGAGAGCGGACTTCCTTTGGATGAACTCATTTCCAAACTGAACGATTTTGAACCGCGTTACCGCTCGGTGGCGTTTGAGGGAGCTTCGATGGGAGTGGCACTTACCGATTGGAAAAACTGGTCGGAGTACGCAAGTGCAACTAAAAAACACACAACGCAAGTTCACATAGGCTTAGGTTGGGTCGTAGCTGAAAGGCCCCCTAAATCCCCCGAAGGGGGACTTGACCTCTATTTAACCTTAGAGCAGATTGCACCAGAAATGCGTGTAAAAGTATTGGATGGCGTTGGTTATTGGCATGGACTTTTTCAAAGACGAGCCACAATTAGAACACAGCAAATTCCTGAATTCACAACGCCAGAATATCAAGCAGGATTTGACCAAGGCGTTGGCCGAGCCATTTGGTACATCACCAAAGGCGAGGTTGCCAAAGTGGTAAACATCATCAACCATTTCTCTGAAGACCGAAGACCGAACCTATGGCAAGGCATTGGCGTGGCATCCACGTTTGTGGGTGGTTGTTCTGAAGAGTTGATTTCTGAATTGAAATCTGTCGCTGGCAAGTTTAAACCCAACTTGGAGAAAGGGATTGAAATGGCAGGTGAGAGTATGCGGAAGGCTCAGGCATAGTAACACTATTCAATTTCGTGACTACTTTTGGGTCATTCAGAAAGTATCACGATGAAAGACCTAATTGCAAACCTTCTCGAAACATCCAAAGAGCGATTGAAGAACCCGTTTGTCGGGGCTTTCCTTATTTCATTCGTTGCAATAAACTGGAGAGTATTCTGGATAATCCTATTCTCCGATGTTAAGGTAGAAGACCGAATAATCTACGTTCAAGATTTTTACATCTCGGCTGAATACGGATTATTATACCCTCTAATTGTTGCGCTTGTGTATGTGATTGTCCTTCCATACATCACTTGGGGGCTCGACTTATTGGTGGAGAAATCGACTGTTGAAAGAAAGAGGATGGCAATTACTCAACAGGTAGGCGACATTAAAGGCAAACAGGAACTAGCTATTGAAGAAGCAAAATTAGAAGATGCAAAAGCCAGTTTCAGAGATAAAGCCGATTTAAATAAAAGAATTGAACTCCTTCAAAATCAATTGAATGAAAGAGAGCGGTTGATAGCCAAGCGTGACGAAGAAATTCAATCCTTGCATGATGAAATAGAGGTAATTACATCACCTCATTTAGAAAGACCATCTAAAATCGATGCACAAAATGAAGAAGGCCTTTCTGAGCAATATGAAAAATTTAAATCTTCGGACCTACACAAGTATTTTCTTCAAGTTGGAACCGCTGTAAGGAAGTTTCAGGATTTCCCAACCGACCTAAATGATATTATAAAAGAGAAATTCCTAGCTACAGAAATAGTAAAAGAATATCGGGAAGACATGAACCTGACGTACAACTTTACCGATAAGGGCAGATACTTTTGGAAACTTCATTTAAATGAAACTCCAATTGACAAAAATGGAGAAGTTCCAATTGATTACAATTTCTCTTAGATTTTTCGGAGCAACACAAACCCATGCTGGTTTCCCTGGTAGTGATTGTAAATCAGAATGGTTTTCAACTCTCCTGAAAGCGGTTTTTGAACTGCGAGTGGAGGAACTGCTTTTCCACTGACCAATTGTGCAGCAAACCACGTAGCAAATGAACTTGCAGAAGGTGTTTCGCCAAACAGATTCTTGAAGGAAAGAACTCCCACTTCTGGAAATGAGCTTTTGGCAAAATCATCATACCAATGGTCGGAATTGTCGTCTCCAGAATAACCGAGCATCAGCGCATCGATATCAGAAATAGTCAGGTCGTTTCTTTTTAAAAGGAGTTTGGCTTTGGCGATAAGGTCATCCAACGTTGGAAACGAAATCATATCGAAATCGATAATCTCGGCAATGGCGCTATCGTTTTCGGCTTCAAGAACAAACATGGCCGCTCCTTCACCATTCACCGCGCCAGGCGTTTGCGATGAAAACAACTTATCAGTCGAAACTTCATCCTTCTTAATGTACCCAGCGAGTGTTTCAATACGGTATTGCGCCTGAGAAATCTCTTCTACGCAACCAACTAGCAAGCTTTTTGCTCTTCCTTCTAAGAACAAAAGGTCTGCATCCATCAGGCAATTCTCGAACGAAACGCCCTTGTTGCTGTGCGTGTTATTGTAGCCGCTGTTGACCGACATAAGCGCCAATCCGCCAGCAGGGGAACTCGGACTTCCTTGCACAAAATTGGTTGGTGTGAGCGTTCCTTCTTCGTATTGAATTATTTGGTTTAAGAAACGGTGGCAATCTTCCATGCCACCATCGGTTGTGCCAATGATGATGCCGTCCGTCTTATGTTTTTGAAGCAACGGCATGGCAGCACCTGTTGCCATTCGGTTCGATTTGCCCATTCTGCGCAACTGGCTGTTGGGAATAGATTCGTAAGCCGGTTCGATGGCTTTGAGCTGAGAACCAGTATAAATAACTGGCTCGCTTCCGAAGAAATCGTCTACGAATGTCTTTTGGGGTGATATGCAGGTGAGGTCTTTAATGTACATGGTTAGACCTTTGATAAAATAAGTGAACTGCAATTGCCACCAAAACCAAACGAATTGGAAAGCACATGGTCAACCTTGGCATTCGCCACAAACTCCGTTTGCGGTTTGGAATTGAACTCTGGCATGGGTGTTTGCCAGTTCAGCGTGGGATAAATCTCTTGATGCTTGATACTGAGCAAACTAAAAACAGCTTCAATGGCACCCGAAGCCGCCAAGGTATGTCCTGTAAAGGATTTGGTGGAAATGTAAGGCGGAATGTTGCCAAAAATCTGCTGCATTCCGTGTACTTCGGTGTAATCGTTATTCTCGGTTCCCGTTCCGTGGGCGTTGATATAACTGATGTCTGATGGTTTCAAACCTGCGGTTTGTAGCGCACCATTTATCGCTCCGCGAACACCAACCGCCTCAGGCGACATCGAACTTGGATGGTAGGCATCGTTTGAGTTTCCGTAGCCACACACTTCCCCATAAATGGTTTTTCCTGCGGCATCTTCTTCTCGCTCCAAAACCAAGTAAGCGGCTCCTTCGCCTAGGTTCAATCCTTTACGATTGGCATCAAACGGACGGGTAATTTCATCAGAGAAAATCTGCAAGGAATTGAAGCCATTTACGGTGTATTTGGCCAAGCTATCTACACCACCAACAATGGCGCGTTTGGCTTTTCCTGCCTTTATCATGCGTGCTCCTTGCATGATGGAGTTGGCAGACGAAGAACAAGCGGTGTTCATGGTATCGGTGTAGCCGCGAAGTCCAAACGCCTTTGCTAGTTGTAAGGTGTGCGCCCCACTTCGGTACGAGTTGACAAACGGTGATGGAGCTGTATTTGTATTGGCATCGGCATGAATGGCTTCCATTTCCACCATTCCACCAACGGTGGTGGCAGAAAGCAAAGCGGTGCCAAAATCTTTCAATTCTTCATCCGACAATCCAGCTTCTGCAATCGCTTCTTTGAATGCGGTAAAGGCCAGAATTTCTGTTCGGGTCATTCCGCTTACAACTGATTTACCTAGCCTTTCAATCAGTTGATGATTGCTCAATTTAACCTCTCCAAAAAGAAGCGAATCGGCATAGTTCGAATTCAAAAATTGGGCTTTGCCAATTCCTGTAATGCCTTTTTGTAAGGAAGAATGATTTTCGGAAGCGTTGTTCCCAATGGCGGAAATCACCCCAATTCCGGTGACTACAATTCGCCCCATGGGTTTATGCTGCGGTTTGGTTTGCCAAAATGTATTCTGCCATCGTATCAACGGTCACCAACACTTTTCTGCCTTCAGCAGGATCGGTCATTTTGACACCATATTCTCGTTCAAGAAGGACGCTCAATTCCAAGGCATCGATAGAATCTAATCCGAATTTTGGTCCAAACAATTGGTCATCATCAGCAATATCCTCAACCGCAAAATCAAGCAAATTCAAATATTCAATAATCTGTCCTTTCAATTTTGCTTTCAATTCGGCTGCTTCCATTCTTTTAATCTATTCTGTGTTTTCTGAGGCTGCAAATTAACTTAGAAATGTTGGGAATCTTCATGATTCAAGTCACAACTTTCAACAGCGGAGCTGACAGTTTGATTGGATGGATGTTCACCAACTGAACACATAAATCTGCTAGCTTCGGCTTCTGTGAAAAGTATCGATCAAAAAATAGGATTTGCATTGCTAACGGTTTCCGTGCTTTTCATCTCGTATTTCGTGTGGATATCAGCAGGATTTCATGGCGGAGGCGATTCGCTGGCGCATTATCGGCTTGCCAAATTCTCTTGGGAACGCCCCATTAACCTGCTAGACCACTGGGGTAAACCGTTCTTCACCCTACTTGCTACCCCCTTTGCTCAGTTCGGGTTTAAAGGAATTCAGTACTTCAATCTGCTTGGTGGTGTGATTACCGCTTTGCTGGCAATGGCTATTGCCGCTCACTTCAACTGGAAACACCGTTGGGTTCTGGTTCCGTTCACCCTCTTTGCCCCTATTTATTTTCAAGAATTCTTCTCTGGACTGACGGAGGTAACCTTCGCGTGGCTGCTACTCCTAGCCTATTGGCTCCGATTGAAAAAGCAGTTTGCGGCATCCTTGATTTTGCTTTCCTTCTTGCCATTTGTAAGAACAGAGGCTGTGCTTTTTCTCGGTTGGTTTGGGTTGATAGACCTCATCGAACGAAGAAGTTGGCAGCCACTACTCCTACTTTTAGGAACAATTCTCTACTCCCTCATTGGTTGGGTAGCCAAAGGCGACATCCTCTGGGTAATCAACGAAATGCCGTATACAGGCGGTGAGAACATCTACGGCAGCGGAATGCTCACTCATTACCTGAGCCTGATGTCTGAAACCCTAGGCTGGATTTTGCTACTCCCCGCTTTGGTAGGCACAGCGCTGCTTCCAACCGAACTTTTGAAAGGCGAAAAGGATGCGCAATGGGTGTTCAACTACCTAGTTGTTCCTGCGCTGTTGTACATCGGATTCCATTCCATTATGTGGTACGTTGGTCGTGTAAGCCTCGGTTTGCCCAGAATGATTGCCGTTGTTGCTCCGCTGTTTGCGCTTTTAGCAATGTATGGTTTTCAGGTTTTGTTCAGAAATATGAGCCGATTGGCTGGAGGTCTGCTCGCCTTTGGCATCTGTGGTTTCCTTGTTTGCAACACAATCGCAAACGAAAAATTACCAGTGGAACTTGGCGATGAAGAAAAGGTGCTTGAACAGGTAGCGGAATACATTCGCGACAGCGATTTGACCCATCACAAAATCCATTATTACTCCTTGTATAACGAAGTGAGTTTGGGGCTCGACCCTCACAATGCAGAACAATGCCAGCAAATTGTGCATTACCGTGCACATCCTGAAGAAGAAGTAAAATCAGGCAGTTTGGTTATTTGGGATTCCCACTATGCTCCAAATGAAGGTGCCATGCCGTTAGAAAACCTCAGCTTAAACGACCAGTTCAAAATCTTACGCGTGTTTAGGCCAAAGACCAGTTTCAACACCTTGGGAGACAAACCGTTTGAGGTTTACTTGTTTTTGAGGAAGTAAGTCAGTTAGCCGTTATCACAAACTCAGTCCGTCTGTTGGCCGCACGTCCTTCATCAGAAGTGTTCGACTTAGCAGGCTTGGTCTCGCCAAAACCTTTGTAAGAAAGTCTGCCACTGGCAATACCTTCTTTTACAAGAATGTCATAAACGGCTTTCGCCCTATCGTTCGATAGCTTCATATTGGCATCTGGCGAACCCACATTATCTGTATGTCCGTGAATGGCCACTTTCATTTTCGGATTTGCTTTGAGATAGATGGCAAACTCTGCCATCATACGGTCCGACTCATCGTCTAAATTGTACCGGTCGCTTTCATATTGCAGGTCATGAAGTTTGTATGCCTCACCAACCCGCACCTGCTTCACTTCTACATCCACTTTTTTAATCGTATTCAGTGTAGAATCCTTTATTGAAAGATAGCGCGAGGTAAACGCGGCATCCTTTTTCTTCACCGTCATCACCATATCACTCGTAAAATTCATAACAGCCACATAATCGCCTGTAAGCGTATCCACGTTTACGCGAGTTACTTGCTTGGTGTCCATGTTTTTGAACTCGATAGTGGCGTCCGTAATTCGCTTATTGTTCTCATCCTTCAATTGTCCTTTAAGAAAGAGTACTTTTTCTGGCCGTGCCTCTTTGTAAAGCGGAAAACTGAACAAATCCCAGCCTCCAATGCCATCTTGCCTTTCTTCGCTACTTAGAAAAGCGGTGCTACCATCCACCGACACGAAAAAACCAACATCTGCGCCTTCGGTATTTATAGGAAAGCCAATATTTTTTGGTTTAATCCAGTTGTGGGTGGAATCTTGTCTCACATAATAGATGTCGAAATTCCCGATTCCATTGTGTCCATCTGAACTAAAATAGAGCGTATGACTATCCTCGTGAATGAACGGAGACTTCTCGTTTCCTTTGGTGTTGATGGTGGTTCCGAGATTCTTTGCTTGACCCCAAATTCCATCATCTTGTAGATGCGAAACATAGAGATCCATGTTGTCGATGGTTCCAATTTCATCCTCGCGGATGGATACGAAATAGAGCGTTTTTCCATCAGGAGTTATGGTTGGCTGACCCTCAAACGAGTTCTTTCCGTTGATTCCTTCACCGACATTTATGGGTGCGCTCCATCCACTATAACTCCAATCGCTGTAGAACACATCGCAGTTCTTGTAGCCATCTGCATTGTCGTTACAAATGGTGAGGAACATGCGCTTGTTATCGACTGTTAGTGAAGCGCTTCCTACGTTTTCTGTAACATTGAAAGGATGCGGCATGGCGGTTCCTTCGTCAAACTCACCATTCGGTAGTCGTTTGCTTCGAGTAAACTCCTCAATTTCCTTTGCCGTGAGGTAGTCTTTACGCTTCACGAAATGCCGTCTGATGTACAACGCAACTTCGTTATCAGGTGAAATGATGCCCAGATATTCGTTGCTCCGCGAGGAAATTCCTTTCACAACCTCTGGCGTAAACGGAACAGGATTGGAATAAAGCGAATCGTAATAAGCGCACTGCGGAATCCACGCTTCCACCTGCAAGGTTTTTTCTTCAAAATCTTTCGGATACCAACGCGGATCGTCAAACTCAATGGTAAGAAACTGCTTGAAATGCCCTTCCGCCTCTTTGAATTCCTTTTTCTGCATGGCAATCAGCCCCATGTAGTAAAACGGATACATATGGTAAGTTGGGCAGAGGTCGGCAACCTCCTTCATCGGTGTGTAGCCGAAAGCGATGCCCTTGCTCATTGGGTCTTTTTCGGCCTTGCTTAGTTGCTCGTAAGCTTTGGCAAAAATGGCCCCGTGGTGGTTTTCCTCCTCATTGAGGATTTGATCGTAAAGCTCCCGTCTCACCGAAGGTTTCTTCTCATTGAGGGCCTGTTCCCATAGGTTCTGCACCTTCTTGTTGCCGGGCATTTCGCAGGCATCGGGGTTTTGGGCCTGAAGAGGGACGAGGGACGAGAGACAAAGGACGAGGGACAGGAGGCAAGGGACAAGAGACGAGGGATGAGAGACAGGAGTCAGGAGACAGGAGACAAGAGAGGAGAGACTAGGGGGCAGTAGCTTCAAAATCGCATTTCGGGAATCATTGCCGAAGGCTAGGGAATCGTTGCCGAAGGCTCGGGGATCATTGCCGAAGGCTCGGGGATCATTGCCGAAGGCTCGGGGATCATTGCCGAAGGCTCGGGGATCGTTGCCGAAGGCTCGGGGATCACTGAAGAATCCTTCTGAACGACCTGTGGCGGTAGTTTCACGAACGGGGACGCTCGCGAAAGAGCGCCACGGACCATTCGTGGAAGACCACGGATCATTCGTGGAAGGCCACAGATCGTTCGTGGAGGGCCACGGATCACTCGTGGCAGACCACAGACCATTCGTGGAAGGCCACAGACCATTCGTGGAAGACCACGGACCATTCGTGGAAGGCCACAGACCATTCGTGGAAGACCACGGACCATTCGTGGAAGGCCACGGACCATTCGTGGAAGACCACGGACCATTCGTGGAAGGCCACGGACCATTCGTGGAAGACCACAGACCATTCGTGGAAGACCACGGACCATCCATGGTGGCGTGAGTTAAAAACATGCGGCTCTCATTTCGACATCCACCTACAATCTGACATCTCTTATCTGACATCCAAAACCTACTTTTTCGGTTTACCAAACAATCCTTTAATGGCATCTCCGCCTTTGTCCTTCAAAGCTTTCTCGGCCTCTTTCTTGGCGCGCTCTTCAGCTTCTTTTTTGAGTTTTTCTGCTTCGGCCCGTGCGCGGGTTTCCACTTCATTCTTCAATTTATCGGCTTCTTCGCGGGCTTTTCTTTCTAGCTCATCCTTCGCCTTATTGAACTCAGCTTCGGCAGCGGCTTTCAGGTTTTCAGTTGGGCTTGCTCCTCCACCACTTCCCTTGAATGCAGGCGTGATAATCGGCTTTTTGAACGTTCCTTTTACAAGGATATCCACATCAATTGTGCTTCCTGCCGTGAAGTTTGCTCCTAGCTTATTGGCCTGAGAAACCAATCCGCCAATGACAGCATTTGCCTGATCGCCCAACACAGCAGTTGGAACGCTTGTTCCGAGCACGTAATCCATCGTTTCATCAAAACCATGGCTTCCGAAAATGTTGGCAGAAACAGGGCCGATTTTCACATCAAACGGTTGCACCGAAACGCGACCGTTTACGAATGCAAAACTCAAATTAACATTCTTCACTTCTGGGTTCTTGAATGCATTAATCTTGACCACTTGAGCCACTTTATCCAAAGCTTCTGTTCCTGTTATTTTCAAACTTTCCGAAGTCAAACGTCCGCCACCGTTTAGCGAATTGTAATCCACTTCTGTTCCGCTCTTCATTGTTCCAATTACGTTAAAATTGACCGAAACCCTTCCTTCCGTTTTCTCAGCTATCGGGGCCAATTTCTTCACCGCACCAAAAGTTTCGTAAGCTTCTTTCAGCACGATATTCTTGATGTCGAGGTCGTAATTCAACTTCGGTTTCGCTTCGTTGCTGCTGTCGTAATAACCGTTCATGGCAACGCTGCCGCCAAGCGTATTGAAGTTCAGGCCGTTTAGGTTGACCTTTCCATTACGAATTGCCACATTTCCCTTTGTGTTCAAGAGATTGATGTTGTCGTAAACAATCTTCTTGATGTCTGTTGAAAGCGCTAAATCAAGATTTTTAGGAACAACGAATGGTGCGGATGCTGGAGATTCTCCACCACTACCTTCTGCTGGTTGCTCCGTTGTTTCAGCTTCCGAAGTGCTTAAACCCGCCAATTCGTTACCATCGATAAGCGTACTGTTGAGGTTGAAAGTTCCTTCCAATGTTCCATCGCCCAAAGCATAGCCGAGGTAGTTGGTAATCTTTCCACTTGCTTTGAAATCGGACTTTCCAGCCTTGGCATCAAACGAAGTCAACTCCAAAAATTGCGGAGCAAACCTGAATAGTGCGGACTTAATTTCTACTGGAACTGCCACCGAAGCCGTGCTATAAACGATGTCTGAAAGATTAAACTCGCCTTTCGCATCAAAGTTTTCATAGCGTTTGTTGTCTAGGTCAGACTGCTTGCCTTTCAGCGAAGCATCGGCAATGATTATTCCTGAGAGTTTGTCTCCTTCCTCCATCGGCATGGCATCAGCAAAACTGCCTAAATCAATTTTTCCTTTGAATGATGCATCGATGTTCGGATCAGAAACGGGCGTTTTAACCAAAGCACGCACTTCAAATGGGTTTGCTGCCAGTTGAAACTTGAACTGCTTCAAATCGATAACCGTGTTGTCTGTACTTCCTCCCGGGTTAGCAACCGCAAGGTCAATCTGAATATCATCCACACTTTTTGGCAAATCAGGATATTTGAATTGGCCGTTTCCAACCTTCACGTTTGCCGTGAAAGCAGGAATATTCTTCTCGTTGTAAGTTCCTTTCACCATTCCGCTCAATTCGAGTGAACCGCTTGCTTTCACATCCTCAAAATCTTTGGCATAAATGGCAGGAACCAAGGATAGAATCTCCTTGAATTCTGTTTTGGCAGCTCCGTAGGTCAAATCAAGATTAATGTCTTCATCGTTCGGCATACTGACTGTTCCATTCCAAGAAAGGTGCAAGCCGTTGATGCGGAATTCGTTGTCTTTAAGGGCATAGCTGCTGTTGGCCAAGTCGGCATCCACATCGGCCTTCAATTCCAATTCAACCCCATTAAAATAAGACACCCCACCGTTTACAAGTTTGACGGTTTTCATCAAAACATTGGTTTTCAAAGCCGTTTTATCAGCAGAAAAATCACCACTCAAAGTCATGTCAATACGAGATGTACTGAAAGACATTCCGCCTTGCTGGTCGTTATACATCACTTGCAATCCATCAATTTGAAAACGCTTTAATTGAACTGAGAACGCGCCATCTGAACTAGGCTCTGCTTCGGCTTCTCCTCCCTCAGATTCTGGAATGATGTCGTAGTTGGCTGTTCCATCTTCAAGCACTAAAATATTCGCCAAACCATCAGTCAAGGTTATCTGATTGATAACTGGATTTCCCTTGAAAGCGCTCATCAAATCCACATCCAACACCAAGGTTTTTAAGTAAATCAACGTGCTGCCTTCAAACTTGTCTTTTCCAGTAATGGAAAGCTCCTCAATTCCCACATACAAATCGGGAAACGAGCGAAGGAGAGAGATGCTCACATCCTTAAAATCGATGGTAGCATTTAGGTTCTTGTTTGCTTCCTCCTTTACCGCTTTGGTAATGGGTTCTTTCAAAACGATAGGAATAATAATGATGGCTGCTATAAGCAGCACGATAAGGATTCCGAATGCAATTAGTAGTTTTTTCATGAGATTAAATTGATGGTCGTGTAACGGTATTTCTTGTTGTTTATTCTTGACAAGAACTTTAAAGGTTTTAAAAACCTTGAA
>JBDNJH010000282.1:0-5402 GCA_041687875.1 Flavobacteriales bacterium
AAGGGGAAGTTTTGATTTTTTAGCGAATAGCGACCAGTGAAAAGCGACCAGTTGGTTTGGTGCTTCGACAGTTAGGGTCATATCTTTGTAAGATTCAATAGAAATGGAATGTACTTCGGTCACAACTTCTTTGCATGCATTCAGAAGAATGGTGCAACGGAATATTTCTCCAAAAGATGTGAAGGAAGTACTGAAGGATGGAGAAATATTGAAACACTATCAAAACGACAAACCACACCCAAGTGTATTGATGTTTAAAACGATTCAGAATAGACCAATTCATATTGTGGTTGGAAGAAACGAAAACAACGGAGAATGCACCATTATTACCGTGTATATTGCTGGAGAAGAATTTTGGAATCCTGATTTTAGAACTAAAAAGTAATACAATGAAATGCTCAATCTGTAAAACTGGGACAACCGAAAAAGGCCTGACCACTTCATTTTTTGACCGCAATGGCAGTTATGTGATTGTAAAAGAGATTCCTGCCCAAATCTGCTCGCAGTGTGGCGAAGCCTACTTTGACGAAAAGACCACCGAGGACCTTTACGAACTTACGGACAAGATTCTAAGTAGCGGGGCTGAGTTGGAAGTGGTAAAAATGAAAGCCGCCTGATTCGGAGAAGGCGGCTAAGACGAAGGGGAAGTTCTAGTTACTAGTTGATTAGGGAATTAGTTGACTAGTTTATTGGTGCTTCACCAACTTAGCTGTTGAAATTCCCTTCTCCGTCTCAACAGAGATAAGGTAAATGCCGTTGGGTTGAGAGGTGAGGTCTAGTTCGGATTTGCCATTGAGCTGGCCTTGATTGATGATTCTGCCTAAGAGGTCGAAAATGCGATAGCTTGATGCTTGAGAGGTTTCAATTCTGAAAATGCCTGATGATGGGTTGGGGGAAACTGTCATTTGCCACACGTCTTCATCTGAAACATCATTTATCAGTCTGCAATATGTTCCGGCCCCGATTTGAGGGAAACCGTGATGACTGTAACAGTTTAAAAAACTCCAATTCTCAAACTGATAAAGGCTTTGGTCAAAACCATAGCTACTGCCCACCCCTTCCAGTATCCAGAGATCTGAAGAGAACCACAATCTCCTACATACATGCCCGTCCATATCAACAGAATCAACATTCTCAACCACCATCGGATATTCGGTAAGAGTAGTTTCCATGGTGTCGCCAATGTTGAGTGTGAAATCATACATCAGTTCTTCGCCACGATAATACCTTCCTCCATCAGCTCTGAAAAATCCAACAGAACCTTCAACGTATTGCGGAGGCTCTTGGCATCCCCAGCTATAGGTGTTTTCTACCCAGTGATACCCATACATACTGAAGTGCTGGTATAGAGTCCCGTTGATCAATGAATCTCCATCAATGAAGTAAATCACCTCATTTTGGTAAAGACAACCCGACCCATCTAGCCACGCATAATCAATCTGCCAATTGGCAGTCTCATCCAACGGAAACGGAGCCCAGTTCTGCGCAGATGCAGCACCCATTGAAGCTAAAAGGAGAAGAAGGGTGGTTAGCCGTTTCATTGCTTTACCAGTTTAGAAGTTGAAATCCCATTCTCCGTCTCAAAAGAGATAAGGTAAATACCGTTGGGTTGAGATGTGAGGTCCAGTTCTGAAGTGCCATTGAGTTGGCCTCGGTTGATGATTCTACCGAAAAGGTCGTAAACCCGATAGCTTGAAGCTTGGGTAGTCTCAATTCTAAAAATGCCTGATGATGGGTTGGGAGCTACTATTATTTCCCTTCCGATTTCCAATTGAGGCACATCAGTAATACTACAGGCATAAGGATCATTGAATTCAAAAATATCAGACATTCCAAACTCTCTATAGCACACTGATTCACCATAAATAGCCTCGGTGAAAAAGAATGAGTGGTGAGCAGCTCCAATACCTTCAATTACCCAATCACCGTGACCGTAACCATTCGTCCATTGCCTCTTACACAAGTGTCCATTTATCTCCACCGCGTCAGTGGAATCAATTACCCCAATGCTCGGTACAGTGTCTCCAACATTCATGTTGAAATCGGCATAGATGGATTCCAAATAACCCTCAATTTTCCTGTAGTAAACGCCATTTTCGGCCCTTACCAGTATAGGAGATGTTTCAGAGATGCTTGAAATCGAACCGCAATAGTCCCTGTAACCTGTCCTGTAAAACCTTGTGTACCATTTCCCATCACGTAGAACGGAGTCAAGTACAGAGTAGTTTGTATGAACCCTTACAGCGCATTGGTCATGACCATGGTTAATTGGAACCGGATAAGAATAGTAGACCCTCCACTCGGAAGTCGCATCCAACGGAAACGGAGCCCAGTTCTGCCCTATCGCAGAACCTACCGAAGCAAAAAGGAGAAGAATGGCGCAAAGGATTTTCATAATGTTAAAGTAATTGATCGCTTTCATTTCTGAACAACCTGGTCTTATCACGGCTTTCGTTTCTCCAATCCTCGGCCATTATACGGAAATGCCCACGATTGCAATGGTTGGGTCTTGAGAGACGGTTTTAGAATGGATTGCATGAAAACCCATGTACACTTGGCTTCCTTCTCGGTGAGTTCGAGCAGCATATAACCATGATCCATTGTATTGAGAAAGTGCAGGTGAGGATTGCGTTTGCGCGCTTTGAGGTATGGAACGGCCAGCTTTGCTGCTAATTTTCCACGTATTTCGTCCAGATTAGGCGATGAGATGCTGGGTGTGACAAACTCTGCCCCCAACACGCCTTTCCCAGTTTTTCGATCATAGTTCTCTTTATCCATCGGGTTGCGTACCAGGTCTATGCCCCAAGCGGTGTGAATGTCGCCCGTGATGACCACCAAGTTGTGTACACTATAACGCTCCCCGACCGAGAGAATGCGGTTGCGGTCGCCCTCGTATCCGTCCCACGCATCCATATTATAGCGCCTGTCTTTGGCAATGGCACCTAGGTCCATGGGCGCAAACATCACATCGTTGACCAATACACGCCAATGCGCATCTGAATTGGTCATTCCATCAATAAGCCATTTACGCTGCGCAGCTCCAAGCATGGTGCGGGCCGTGTCGTAACGCAGCTCGTCAGTATAATCGTTAATCGGTTTGTTGCGCCCTTCCACACGGCCATCAATCATGAACAGTTCGGCCATGCTGCCATACCTGAGTTCTCTGTAAAGTCTGCTGGTTCCTGACTGCCGCTTGATAGGAGTCCATTCAAAGTACGCCTTGCGCGCGTTGGCCTTGCGATTTTCCCAATCATCTTCATCATCCTGATGGTTCTGCGCACCATCGGTGTATGTATCATTGGCAAACTCGTGGTCGTCCCAAATGGCGATGAAAGGGTGCAACCGATGTGCTTCTAGCAGGTTAGAATCGAGGCGATACTGGGCATAGCGGCTGCGGTAATCTTCCAACGACAATATTTCTGTGGCTGGAATGTGCGGCCGTACAACGTCTTTTCTCACACCATATTCGTAAATATAATCGCCCAGAAAAATGACCGCATCAATGTCATTTCGCTTGGCCATGTGGCCATAGGCATTAAAATACCCCGTCTGGAAATTGGCACAGCTTGCCACAGCAAATCGCAGGTCTTCTCCATTCGCGCTTGCGGTTCGCGTACGCCCAATGGACGAAGAATCCGTGGTTGTAAAAAAGCAATAGAAGTACGTGGTAGATGGTTCCAATCCCTGTTGTTCTATCTGAATGGTGAAGGCCGAGGCAGAATCGGCAACCAATTTTCCGCCACCAACCACATTTTTGAGCGTGGTGTCTGTGGCAATGACCCAATTCACTTCAACCGTCTCGCCCAATCCTTCGGGCAACACCTTAGTCCAAAGCAGTACGCGGTCGGTACTTGGGTCGCCCGAGGCCACCCCGAACGGAAACATGGAACCAGTGGCACGCGCCAACCGCATAATCTCAGGATGATAAATGTGCTGCGCCTGTGCCGTTGCCAATAGGGCAAACAACAGCAGGAACGTAAAGAGGAATCGCATGAGAATAAACTTTGAACTGGAAGGAATGCGAAAGTAAACATCACGCACGGCACATAGCAGTGAAGATTCGACTCAATCCCTAGAATCCCTAAGCTTTGGGTCTCTGGAAGTGTGCAGCACTGCAATCACAACAACGGTTTGTTCCTCAACTAGGTAGTGTGCCAAGTAAGAAAACACTTTGACTGTGGCCGTGTGAATACCCTTGTAGCGAACTGAGAATATCTGGGGATTCACCCGTCATTGGGCAAAAACAGCTCTTACCTCCGCGATGAACTGCTTCCCAAGACCTTTCCTTTGCTGTTCATACCAGTCGGCTGCTTCGGCAATGTCCTGGTCGGCAACATCTTCAACGATAACCTGATAGGTCACAGATTTCTCTCAATGTCGTCCAACGCATCATTGCCATCCCTGCCCTTTCCAGGGTTTGCGCGATAACGTGCCACCCGTTCGTTCAGCACATTCTTCTGCCATTCGGGAATATCAATTTCCGATTCAACCTCCAAGCCGAGATTTTCGATGAGTTCCATTACAAAATCGTAACGTTCTTCGGGTACTTTCAGGATGACATCTCTCATGGCTTTGGAATTTTGCATGAAGCAAAGTTAAAGAAGTGCGGCCATTGGCGACCAAGAGGTCGGATAATGGAGTTCGCGAGTGAGGACGCTTGCGAAAGCCGATGCTATTTATTCCGTTTCCAAATCTTCGGATGGAGCGAAGTGTGCAATACTGCTTGTATCACCACTTGCTTCTTTTCCTTATCAACCGTAAAATGCACCATGAATGGGAATTTCTTTAATGGAAGACAACGAACCATGTCATAACGGTTTTGGAAAAAGGGGTTTGTATCCAATGTGATTAGGAATTCATTCAATTCCGCTTCGAACCTTTCTCCAAGTCCGATGGATTGTTCATCATAATAATCAACTGCATCCTGCACATCTTGCAGAGCGGTTGGAAGTATAATGACCTCAAAACTCAAGTCTACTTCCCTTTGAACTTGATTTGCTTACGCGCCTCTTTCCACGGAATGGCGATGTCTGGGTTCTTCTTGTATTCGGCCATGCGTTCGCGCACAATATTCTTCTGCCACTCAGGAATCTCGATTTCCGATTCAACCTCCAAACCGAGGTTCTCAATGAGTTCCATCACGAAATCGTATCTGTCTTCAGGCACTTTCAGGATTACTTCTCTCATGGCTTTGGGCATTTGGATAAATCAAAGTTAAAGAAAGACCTTCAAGGTTTCACTCCCCCACAATCCTCACCGTTTCCGCAGGGCGGATAATCTTCCGAACGGGAAGCCAAGCGGCCAGCAGACCGATGGTTGCTACCACGAGGAAGACGGAAAGCACATCCATCGGCTGTACTTCTACAGGATAAGATTGCACGATATAATTACCTCCTGAGTTG
>JBDNJH010000055.1:0-5055 GCA_041687875.1 Flavobacteriales bacterium
ATCTGAAATCGGAATCCGAGATCGAGCATCACATCCACCTCATCAATCACCAACTTCTTAATAGCCTTGAGATTTGCTGCACGTGCTACTGCCAAATCGTACAATCTACCAGGCGTTGCAACGAGAATATCGCAGCCATCTCCTAGATGCCCGGCTTGTGTGTTGATGTTGGTTCCACCGTAAATTCCAAGCACGCGAATACTCAAATACGAACCATACTTTTCTATCTGCTCAACCACCTGAAGTACTAGTTCACGCGTTGGCACAAGAATCAAAACGGTTGGGTTTAGCTGTTTAGTAAACTTCCATTGTTGAAGAATCGGCAAGGCATAGGCCAACGTCTTTCCCGTTCCAGTTTGGGCAATTCCAACTATGTTTTTCCCAGACATGATAATGGGAAATGCCATTTCCTGAATGGGCGTTGGACGCTCAAAACCGAGTTCATCGATTCCAAGCCGCAATTGCTTGTTCAGGTTTATTTCGTCAAATGAATCCATGGGCGACTTTAGGCCGCAAAGCTAACGCTATTCAAAATGAACAGCGTCAAAACATTAAGGCAGATTTGAATTTGGTCAATTTACAGGCTCGTATTTCTCACGGCAAGGCTCAAAACACGGGTAGTTAATAATAAGGTTCACACCGTCAAACTCATAGTTCATTTCAAACGCAGCAACTCCGCAATTATCGGGCGTTATCGATAGTTCCGTTTCAGAGTACGTGCCAGCAGAACCCGTTCCTGATTCGGAACTCATCTGACACAAAATGCCGTTCGAAGTCACCGTTCCATCCTCAAAAAAGGAGATAGTTTTGTCGCTGCTCACTGGTTGAAATGTGCCGCTTCCATCGCCCGGATCGGCAAGGATTTCTATCAATTTCCAAGAATGCACCAGTTCTGGGTCTTCCGATTCCTTCTTGCACGAAGCGAAAACGACAACTAAGGTTGAGAAGAGTAAAATGTAGGGTGATTTCATGAGTGTTTATTTAGTGACTTGCAAACCTGAATTTTTAGGGCTGATTGCATGAAATGATTATCCACAAAGTTACCTAATCAGAGAGTTTAGGTTCGAATCCGTCCCACAGCTCATGTCATTCCGTGGAACAGCCTGTCCTGAGGTTCTCGAAGGGAGGAATTTTTGAGAATAAAATGCCATTTGTGAGATGCTTCCTTCGTCAGCATGACAAGAAATGGACAACCATTTTGCCGAATGAAAATTAACCAATACGCTATCTTCGACAGATGAAAAAACTCGCTTATGTCCTTGGCGCACTGGTGCTAATCTATTGGCTGATCACACTCATTGTGCCACCAATCATTGATAACCAGTTTAATCCTGTGATTGACAAAGGGCCTTACACCGTTTCGGACGAAGCGCAAACGCTTTTCAACGACCTCGATTTTGTGGGCGATCTGCATTGCGATGCCCTGCTTTGGAAGCGGAACCTGCTGAAGCGAAACGACCACGGACAAGTGGATATTGCGCGCATGGTGGAAGGAAACATGGCGATGCAGGCCTTCACCATCGTTTCCAAATCGCCCAAAGGGCAGAACATGCAGGAGAACACGGCCGAAACTGATAATATCACTTCGTTGGTCATTGTCCAAGGCCGTGGAATAGATAGTTGGTTCAGCCTTTACGAACGTGCCATTGACCAATGTGAGGCATTGCATGACTTCGCAAAAAAGTCTGATGGAAAATTCGTTGTGGTGCACGACAAGGCTGAATTCCAAGCGTTCTTATCGGCACGAAGTTCAAACCGTTTGCTTGCTGCAGGATATTTGGGCGTAGAAGGCGGTCATTGCTTGGAAGGAAACCTCGAAAACGTGGATAGACTTTGGGAAGCTGGCGTAAGAATGATGGGGCCAACCCATTTTTTCGACAATGAGTTAGGAGGTTCGGCTCATGGTGTATCAGGCGCTGGATTGACCGATTTTGGAAAACAAGCGGTAATGCGAATGAACGACCTCGGAATGATCATCGATGTGGCGCATTCATCCGAAGCTATTGTTGATGATGTGTTGGCGATGAGCACAAAACCCATTCTCACTTCGCATACAGGTGTTAAAGGCACGCTCAATTCGCCACGCAATCTTTCCGACAAACACTTGAAAGGCATTGCTGCCACTGGCGGATTAATCGGCATCGCATTTTTCCCAGAGGCAATCGGTGGCACATCGCCCGAGGTGATTGTCAAAACCATGAAATACGTGAAGAACCTAGTTGGTTATGAATACGTGGCTTTAGGTTCTGATTATGATGGATCCGTTACCACACAATTCGATTGCACGGGATTCAATCTTCTGGTAGAAGAAATGCTAAACCAAGGTTTTACGGAAGAAGAAATCCGTGGCATTATGGGAGAAAACATGAAACGGTTTCTCTTGAAGAATTTGCCTTAGGCACACACAATTTTCAAGCCATCCGTTCGTATAGTAAGTCAAACTCGCATCATGAATAAGGTCTCCAAAGAAGTAAAAGTACAACTGATAATAGCCGTGGCGCTCACCCTATTCCTCTGCTACATTGACGAAGGATTCTACAACTTCAACTGGATGTTGGAGTGGGACAATTGGTTGGCATTCGTCATTTATGTGGCTCTATTCTGGGCAATTCAGATGCTCCTCTCCAAATTATTCAAACTCACTACCAAAGGAACACTACAAACATGGCTTTCAACTTTTTCAGGCAGCATTCTCGCTCTGATACTTGTCATTTTCATTGTAATCAACATTGTCTGATGTGGCCGACAGAAACCCAATTATTAATTCATCATCCTTAATTTTTAATTGCATGCAGTATCCAGCTAAAGTATTGATGGCGTGGGCCGAGGCAATCGGTGGCAACAAGAAAATCCGCGATTGGCTTATTGCCAACGACCACAAGGAATTGGGCCTGTTCGTGTTTGCCCTTTATCATAATGAAGATGCACGAAATTGGCTGATGAAAAATGGTCATCAACATCTCATGGCAACCATCTCTGGTGCTGAAGGAGATAAAAAAGCCGTGATGTGGTTGGAGAAAAACGGATATTCTCCATTGGCGAAAATGGCATTGGTTGGAGATGGAGACAAAGCCGCATTTGAATGGCTAAAGCGGAATGGTCATCCTGAATTAGCTCTTGTTGCCAAGCGCATTGAAACGGTGAAAGATGCAATTGAGCAGGATAATAACGACCCTCATTCCATTAATAAATATGGGTAAGGCTGTTTGATTAGTTTAATCTAGAGTGATTTTACTCCCTCAATAGCAAAATGGAACGTAAAATTGTCGTAAGTGTTTAGCACTTTTGCTCTCAATATGAACCTACCAGATATTCTTCTTGAATCATGGCCGTGGTATTTCAGCGGCATTCTTCTCGGAATTCTGGTTCCGCTAATGCTTTGGCTTGGTTCTAATTTCGGTGTTTCGGGCAATTTGGATTCCATTTGCGGAATTCTTGGGGCTGACCGATTTTCTGACCATTTCAAGTTTGACCTAAAAGACAGAGTTCCTAATCTAATATTCGTTCTTGGGGCGGTTTTCGGAGGGTTCATTGCTGCCAACTTTCTGACTGCCGATGGTTATTCGGTTGCTATTTCCTCTGCAACGGTTGATGTATTGAGTTCATTTGGAATTACCGATGTTGAAGGTTTACAACCTGAGCAAATCTTCAATTGGTCGTTTCTCGGAACAACTCAAGGATTGATTCTTCTTGTAGCAGGAGGCTTTCTTATAGGTTTTGGTTCGCGTTGGGCTGGTGGTTGCACTTCAGGACATTCCATCTCCGGAATGAGCAGTTTGCAACTGCCATCGCTTGTGGCCACCATCGGATTCTTCATTGGAGGATTGATTGCCACACATTTACTCATGCCGCTGATTTTCGGACTATGAAGAATGTAAGAATCCTTTTGGCTGGTATCATCTTCGGAATCATAATGGTAAAATCTGAAGCGGTTTCGTGGTTTCGCATTCAGGAAATGTTCCGTTTTCAGAGTTTCCACATGTATGGTATCATTTGCACGGCAGTTGTAGTTGGTGCCATTCTGCTTCAAGTGGTTAAACGCTCTCGACTAAAGAACCTTGATGGGAATGTAATTTCCGTTCCGCTGCGCGACAAACTTTACAAGTCAGCACTTTTAGGCGGTATAATCTTCGGAATTGGTTGGGCTTTCACAGGAGCTTGTCCGGGCCCGTTGTTTGTCAACTTGGGTGCTGGCTATTCGGTAATGATTGTACCGATTCTTGCAGCCGTATTAGGAGCATTCGTTTATGGGCTGCTGAAAAAACGGTTGGCGCACTGATTACACCGCTTCCAACCTACTTCTGAATTCAAATTGCAAATCTTCGTGCAAATCGGAATAAACATCCTTGATTTTTACCATCTGCCGTTCGTATAAATTGACCAAAACCTTACTCCGCTTGAAGTTGATGTCGAGTGCATTCATCTCCTCGCAGAAATGCAGTCGCACATCCAACTCCGTTTCGGGTCTTTCTGAATATTTGATGTACTTATCTGCTATCCGAAGCGCACGTCTAATGCTCTTTTTGGCGAGGTAAAACCCGCTTGTATTTGTTGCTGCAAACGCTTCTGAAACTTCTACTTTAATAGCATTTGAATAAGAGTCCTCATCCATCGACTCAAAAAGCAAATAGTTCAGTAGTTCCTTATTGTCGCGCTTGTACCTAATGAGGGCTTCGCACAACCCCACAATTTCTTCTCTCGAAAGGTTTTTAAGCTCTTTCCGTATTTCTGCTAACGAAGCTGACTTCATGATGCCGAAAGTAAGAAGATGTCCATAGACCACGGTCGATAGTCAATGGTCTGTGGTCTATCAACCTAAACCCTACTTTCCTAAATTGCGTAAATGAAAGACGGAAAAGCAAGTTTCAGCGCGGAGATTATTGCTGCTATGCGAGCCTTGGAATCGCGTAGACAGGAGAATCTGCGCATTTGCTACGATCCATACGCACGACACCTTATTCGTTCACGTTTCAGGCGAGTGGCACAAACAAGACTATTCACCAAACTGCTCTATTGGTTTGTGGAGAGAAAAGGTCCTGGACTGCCTGCGGGAAT
>JBDNJH010000283.1:0-3754 GCA_041687875.1 Flavobacteriales bacterium
GGCCGCAACTGCTGTCAAAGCCTTCTGCTCTGCTTCTTTCTTTTTGGCATCTACTTGAGAATTGGCCGCCAAAATTTCGCTTGGGTCCGGCATGGCAACCATTCGTTCTTCAACATCCTTGAGCGAACGGTTTTCAATAAATTTTACCGTGTCAGGATTTCCAGTGGCATCAAAATAGTTCGTAAGCGTTATTGTACCGCTGGCACTAGACGCATCATAGACAATCTCTTGCTGCAACGGACTTACTGCCTCATGCTTTGGCACATCCAAATCAAACTTGAAACCATTGGCCTCACGTGGTCCGACATCCATTGTATAATCATTCTGAGGAGGAAGAATGAGCAGGTATTTCCCTGTCACTTTATGGCTACGGTACATTCCTACAACTTCATTGGTAATGGGGTCAAGAACGGTCAACGCGGCATAGTTGTAGATTGAATCTGTTTTATCCACAAACGTTCCTTCCAAAACGGAAACCTCCACCTGTTGCGGATCATGGAGTAGCGTTTTCATCACACGCAATTTGCCTGCTTCCACGTTTCTATCAGTAGTAAAAAACGCCACTTTTCCTTCTGGATCGCTTACATACAAGAAATCATCGAAAGGTGAATTAATGGGATACTGCAAATTGAGTGGAGTTGACCACGTACTGTTGTTGGCATCATATTTTGAACTGAATACATCGTATCCACCCATGGAATTATGGCCTTTTGAAGCGAAGAAAAGCATCTGCGATTCTTCATCATAAAAGGCGTAATCCTCGTCATACTTTGTATTAATCGTATTAGGCAAACGCAGCGGCAATGCAAGTTCACCGTTGGGCAAGCGGTTTACGCGGTAAAGGTCTTTAGCATTCGCTCCATCCTCTCCGTAACTGGCATAAATGAGGGTTTGACTGTTGGTTGGAGTATAGATAACCGTTCCCGTCAGGTTCTTTTCGTCATATTTTGTTTTGAATTCTGACGGCATAGGAATCACTTTCCCTTTCAATTTCCTAAAATCATACGGACGATAGAACTCGCTGGCAATGACATCTTTATCCATTGCTGGTTGAAAGTCGATGGCCGGATTGTAAAGAATCTTACCGTTCCTACATTCCTGGATGTTGCGATCAAGGTCAATATCTGGCCTGCTGAATCCCAGCGACTTCCCTTTTTCGTATGATTTTATCGCATCATCAAACCGATAATTGAGCTGAAACGCCTTTCCGAGGAAATAGTGAGCCTCCACGTTCACCCCCTTTGTGCTTGCCCCTCCTTCGATGTAAGGAAGCGGTTTCATTGGGTCAGCCTCCGTGAAAAGAATACACACTCCAAATCGGTAATTGTAATCTGGATTGAGCGCATCCTTGCTCAGAAGTTGCGAGAAAAGCGGCTTCGCTTTTGCGTAATCGCTTGCATCAAAAAACGTGTTGGCCGCCTTTTCGAGTTCCGCTTCACTTTCAAAACTGACCTGCGCAAATCCCTGAAAGGCAGTGAAAAGCAAAAGAACCGAGAAAATAATTCGTGCTTTCAACACCATGGTTTCACCCGTTTTTCGGGTTATTTTCGGCAATTCATTCAATCTTCCAAAAATATCGGTTTTTAAGGAATGGTCAACGGAAATAATTACGAGTTTACATCTGTTTACAAACATGAAAATTTGACTTGTTTTCGTCAGTTGGTGAAATGCCAGATTGTGGCGGTTTCCTTAATTGTTTTTCAGGCATTCGCAGTCTGCGCACAGGACATTGCAATTGGACTGATGAACAGAAATAGCATTTCGACAGTCCTTTTCTCGCCCACCGATGGCAAGTATGTTCTTCTGAATGACAATGAAGACACCATCTATGTTTTTAAATCTGATGATGCTATTTCTGTGGCGATTGCCAGAGACCGCCTTTTGGTGAAATCGCCTTACGGGCTGAACGACACTGTATCTTCCGTAAAGTTGTTAGGGATAGGCAATTCTCCGAATTTTCGAGTACGGTTTAATGACGATAAACGCGACCATTCCTATTTTGACAGGCTCACTATTTCGGCCTCGGATGGTGCTTTGAAGCTAGTAAATCACGTGAGTATTGAACGATACGTAGCACGAGTTGTCCAATCGGAGGTCGGCTACGGGGCAGAAGAAGAATACTACAAAATTCAAAGCATCATTTGCAGAACATACGCTACTAGAAACTTGGTAAGACATATAATAGATGGCTATGATTTATGTGACCACGAGCATTGCCAAGTTTATTCAGGTTTGAAACCAGCAACCAATGAGGTGATGAAGGCCACATCGGCAACAAGCGGCTTGGTGATGGTTGATCAAAAAAACCACCTTATTCTGAGCGCATTTCATGCCAATTGTGGTGGACAAACAGCCAATTCGGAAGATGTTTGGAGGGAGGCACGCTCGTATCTAACCTCGGTTGAAGATACGTTCTGCATCCACAGTCGAAGTGCCGTTTGGGATAAATCCATGCCGTTAGATGAATTCATCACGCAGTTGGGATTTACCGCAAATCCAGCGGAAGTTGGAGATTGGAGTTTCAATCAACCTGACCGAAAAAAGTATTTCACGCTGAAAACAGATTCGGTGGAAACGGCTCAAATGCGCAGACTGCTTCAGTTGCGTTCAACCTTTTTCAATCTAAAAGTGAAGGACGGAAATATGGAATTTGCTGGTCGCGGTTACGGACATGGCGTTGGATTGTGCCAGCAAGGAGCCATGAAAATGGCCGAAACCGGATACACCTACAGTCAAATCCTCGGCTATTACTACAAAGGCGTGAGCTTGATTCCTGTCAGTTCGCTTCAGCCATAAAAATAATTCTTGGACATTTTCTGGGCATCTGAAATAAACTCTCTGAATTCGGATAAGAACTCAGCCTCCGACTCCTTGTAAACATCCAGCGCCAAGTGCATTTGTGTTTGATTAGCTGAACGCCTATCCAAACCTTCTAGCGCTTTCAGAATTCCCCATTCAAACTGATAATTGAAAAGCCAATTTTGCTGTTTCATGTAGGGGAAATAATGATTTACTTGAGTTGGAAAATGCGCACTCTGAGCCTCCAATCGCTGATAAACCGATTGCGTTAGAATATCCAATTCATCGGAATGAAATTCAGTCCAATTACTTGCTAGAATGTGGTCGTAGATGACATCAATAACAACCGCGGCATAGCGAGCTTGCGTTCCACGGAAACGTTCAACTCCTTGCTTCACCAATGGATGATTGTCTGTGAATTCGTCAATGGCTCGATGAAACCGAATGCCCTCAACGATTTTTCCTGAATAAAACTTCTCAGGATTTCCCTTCACGGAATCGGCAATGAAATTTCCCAAAAGGATTTCATCATCATTTGGCGTGAGGAATATGTGTCCGAGGAAGTTCAAGGTTGTGTTAATTGGTTATCGGTTATCGGTTATCGGTTATCTGGGAAACGCAAAGCCGACTCCGAGTGTTCAGCGGTGTATGCTAAAAAATGGACAAAAGGAAAGGGAGCTAAGTGTTTGATCGTATGATCTCGCGGCTTAACTCCCTCGGGAAAAAGTGGAATGTCTGCCTGAAAGACGTGAGGGTTTCGGTGCGGTTGTCTGTGGTTGCTATTTTTGTTGAAATAATTTTCGTCCGAAATGAAAAACAGCTTTATTCTCCTTGCAATAATCATCTTCCCATTTGCTATTAAGGCGCAAAAAATCACGCTTTCTTCCCTCGAAACATTGCAGGTTAAAGAGTCGAATGTTTTTTGGAAAGCGAAATTGGATTCTACTTCTGAACA
>JBDNJH010000284.1:0-3146 GCA_041687875.1 Flavobacteriales bacterium
ATGAACTGTGACGTGTAATTACCTTCAATGCTTTGATGGCCCCTATTGTGTGTACGCGGAGCAATCTCGTTCACCAACACATTTCCTTCTTTATCAAGAAAAAGCTCCACGGCCAATAGGCCAACTATTTTCAATTTCTCAGCAATCGTTTTTGCAATTTCCTGAGAGACTTTCTCCACTTCATCACTAACATTTGCTGGGCTAAAAAGGAACTCCACCAAATTGGCAATTGGATTGAATTCCAACTCAACAGTGGGGAAAGTCTTAACTTGGCCAGAAGCATTTCTAGCCACAATCACCGATAATTCTTTTTCAAGGTTAACCGCTTTTTCAAGTACGGAAGGTTCTGAAAATGCTTTCGAAATATCATCAGCCGATTTCAGCGATTGCACTCCTTTTCCATCATATCCACCTGTTCTCAACTTTTGAAAAACAGGAAAAAAATCGGTGTGGTTTTTAATTTCATTCTCACCAATCAAACGATATTCGGCTGTTGGAATTCCATTCTCAGCATAAAATTCTTTCTGTGCGCCTTTATCCTGTATTAATCGGATAACATTCGACTGCGGATACACTTTCACACCTTGCTTTTCCAACGCTACCAGCGCGTCCACATTCACGTGTTCAATCTCAATGGTCAGCACTTCCATTCCTTTTCCGAAGGCCAAAACGGTGTCGTAATCTTTGAAACTTCCGTTGGTAAAAGCATGCGCAATATCTCGGCAAGGTGCGTCTGAATCTGGATCCAAAACATGAACATCAATATCTAAATTGATTGTTTCTTGAATGAGCATGCGGCCCAACTGGCCACCTCCAAGAATTCCGAGCTTGGTCTTTGGTTTATAACTCATGCCGCAAAAGTAGCCGTTCCGAGGTTTTACCCATTGAAGATTGCTGATTACATTTGCACGCCTTATTCATGGCAGATATTATAAAACTCCACGATCTCGAATTTATGCCCTACCTCTCAGAAGCTGAGATAGGCAAGATTGTGGATAATGTTTCCATCAAAATCAACGAAAAATACGCTGGAAAATCGCCTCTTTTCGTGGTGATATTGAACGGTGCGTTCATGTTTGCATCCGACCTTATTAAGAAGGTAAATGTTGAATGCGAAATCAGCTTTTTGCGCGTAAGTTCTTATCGCGGAACCGCTAGTACTGGCGAAGTGAAAGAAATGATGCCTATAGGAACAAACGTTGCAGGACGTGACATCATCCTTGTGGAGGATATTGTGGACACAGGAAACACCATGGGCGAGATTAAACAACAGATGAAAGATGCGGGGGCAAATTCGGTTAGCATTTGCACACTTTTATTCAAACCCGATGCTTTTAAGGGCAACTATTTAGTTGACTTTGTAGGCATTGAAATACCAGACAGATTTGTGGTTGGTTACGGGCTAGACTATGATGGTCTTGGACGCAATCTTCCATCTATTTACCAAATCAGACCAAATATATAGACTATGTTAAACTTAGTATTATTCGGCCCTCCCGGAGCCGGAAAAGGAACACAATCTGAGAAGTTGATAAGCCACTATGGCTTGGTGCATATTTCTACAGGAGATGTTTTTCGTGCGCTAGACCCAAACTCAGATCTTGCCAAATTGGCCAAGAGTTATTCGGATAGGGGAGATCTCGTTCCTGATGATGTGACCATCAAAATTTTGGAAAACGAAGTGTTGAAACACCCCAATGCAAAAGGTGTAATCTATGACGGATTTCCAAGAACCAACGCACAAGCAGAGTCTTTAGACAAGTTTCTTGCCACCAAAGGTGATTCCATTTCCATGATGATTGCACTCAAAGTTCCTGAAGAGGAATTGAAAACACGCTTATTAAAACGAGCGGAAATTTCGGGCCGAGCGGATGATGCAGACCCAGAAATCATTATAAACCGAATTGCCAACTACAATAGACAAACGGCTCCGGTTGCAGATTTCTATAAAGCCCAGGGAAAACTCCGTTTGGTAGATGGAATTGGTTCTATTGAGGAGATTTTTGGCCGCATCTGCGAAGTAGTAGGGGCTTGATGCATCAAGCACCAACACAATGTAATGGTTTGATGCATCAAACGCCAACAACACAATGAAAACCAACTTTATAGACCACGTTAAGATTTGCTGCCGTAGTGGCAAGGGCGGTGCTGGATCAAAACACTTGTTCCGTTCGCGTGCCATTACCGAAGGCGGACCCGATGGTGGCGATGGCGGAAGAGGCGGACATATCATCATTGAAGGAAATACACAGCTTTGGACGCTGCTCCACCTGCGATACAAGAAGCACATTATTGCAAGCGAAGGAAAAGGCGGAGGAAAATCGGAAGCAACGGGAGCACAAGGAAAAGATGAAATAATTCAAGTTCCGTTGGGAACGGTGGTGAAAGATGCCGAAACGGAAGAAGTTTTGTTTGAGATAACCGAAGAGGGTCAACGTGTCATTCTCACCCCAGGCGGAAAAGGCGGTTACGGAAACACACACTTTAAATCTCCTACCAACCAAACGCCACGTTATGCACAACCAGGCGAACCGGGAAAAGAAGAATGGAAAATTCTTGAACTGAAAGTTCTGGCCGATGTAGGTTTGGTTGGGTTTCCGAATGCCGGAAAATCAACCCTATTATCGGTTGTTTCGGCAGCAAAACCGGAAATTGCAAACTATCCGTTCACCACTTTGGTTCCCAACCTAGGCATCGTTGACCACCGTGGCAATCACTCCTTTGTGATGGCTGATATTCCAGGAATCATAGAAGGTGCTCATGAAGGCAAAGGTTTGGGCTTGCGTTTTCTTCGTCATATAGAACGGAATTCAATCCTTCTATTTATGGTTCCGGCTGATGCGGATGATATCAATAAGGAATATGAAATTCTCCTGAACGAAATCACGCAGTACAACCCCGAACTGCTTGATAAAGGAAGAGTTCTGGCAGTAACAAAATGCGACATGCTAGACGAAGAACTTGAAACTGAACTGAAAGCATCTGTCAAAGTTGACATACCTGTTGTTTACATTTCTTCCCTCACTCAGAAAGGAATTCAAGAACTGAAAGACCTGCTTTGGAAAAAAATGCAAGCCTAAAATTTGCCGTTAACCGTCATTCTGTGATAGAATATTTATTTTCACGCTTCAAACAAATCCTTTAAC
>JBDNJH010000285.1:0-5812 GCA_041687875.1 Flavobacteriales bacterium
ACCACCAGAAATCATCGTAGCTTTTTTGTGAGCTTGATCATGAATGTCTAGCAATCGAAGTTTCTCCAACGCATCTTCTCGAATCTCGTCTAAGCTCTTTCTTCCCAATTTCCGTGCGGGGAGCATTACATTATCGAGCACCGTGAACTCAGGCAACAGATAGTGGAATTGAAAAACAAAGCCAATCTTCTCGTTTCGTAAACGAGCTAATTGGTCTGCGGAGTTATTGGTTATTAGCTTCTCATCCAGAAAAAGTTCGCCCTCGTAGTCCGTATCCATCGTTGAAAGGATGTAAAGCAAGGTCGATTTGCCGCAGCCCGATTTCCCCATAATGGAAACGAATTCTCCGTGGTCAATACTGAATGAAATGTCTTTCAGCACGTGGAAGTCGACCGGAAAACGGAAGTGCTTCTGAATGTTTTTAGCTTCCAGAACCTTGCTCATTGTCCTCTGATTATATCAACAGGGTCAATTTTCTCGGCCTTCTTCGCGGGCAAGTAGCCCGCAAGAAAGGTGGAAACCAACGCGAATACCATCCCGATAACGTAATACTCGTAATCGTATGTAATCGGATAGGTTTTGATGGTGGGTAATCCTGCCGTATTGAATGGAATATTGTCAATGATAATCGAACCAGTTAATCCAAGCAAGAGACCAAGAATACCGCCAACCAATCCAATCAAAATGGCCTGACTCATGAAAATCAGTTTGACATCGTTGCCCGAAAATCCAGTGGCTTTCAGGATGGCGATGTCGTTCATTTTCTCATAAATGAGCATGTTGAGAATGTTGTAAATCCCGAAACCAGCCACGGTTAGTAAGGTGATTGAAACCACATACGTAATCAAATTTCTGACCGAAGAACCCGTGTCGAATTGGGCATTGGCCGTTTTAATGTCGATGGCAGTGACCTTATGCAAACGGCTGATTTCTTTGGCCATTTTCGGAGCCAACGACATGTCCCACAACTTCACGTTGATATCTGAGATATAGTCGTTGCCACCACCTTGCAATTGTTGTGCGGTTTTTAGATTCACGTAACTCTGAACCTTATCCACTTCGGCTAATCCGCTTTGAAAAATTCCCACAATCTTCAGCGGAATAATGCCACCATCCATGGAACTGACTTGTATGCGATCTCCGATTTTCAATGACATTTTTTGCGCAATGCCCGAACCCAAAAGAATTCCTTTGTTGTTCTTGACGAGGTCTTTTGGGTCGCCCTCAACGATGTAATCGCCAAAATTGAAAAGCTCCAATTCATCCAACACATTCATTCCTGTTATAATTCCGTTCAGTTGGATAGAACCAGCCAAGTAGAACACATTCGCGTTCACCTGCGGAGTAACGCCTTTCACGCGCTCATCTTTTCGGAGTTGAGAAATCAGTGGCAACGCATTATGAACTCGTTTTTGGTTCTGTTTGGGTTTGATAGAAGAAACCACATTGAAACTCTGACTAAACTCGGTCAAGAGGTCAATCGGTTGTTCTTCGCTCGGTTCAATTTCGTTGTAGATATGAATGTGTGGCGTTCGATTGAGAATCAAACCATCCAACAGGCCATTAAGACCCGTCATGAAGCCAATCATGGTAATAAACATCCCAATACCGAAAGTCACACCCAAAGCCGCAACGCCCGACTGTTTAATTCGCGAAAGCAGGTGAGTTCGGGTAATATCCAATATGACGCGGTAATTCGTCAACGTATTATGGGTTTTTTAGAATAGCGTTTGTATCGAGACCAGAGGTTATCTCAATCCATTCCATGTTGCGTTTGCCGATAGTCACGGCAACCTTACCATTTTTGGTATTCACTTGGTTTTCATCGAAAAGGAATTCGGATGGAATAACCAGCACATCTTCAGATTTTGAGATGACGATATTCGCCTCGCCAGCAAGTCCATTATACAATCCAGCTGGTGGCGAAACGAACGAAGCTTCTATCATGAAGGTCTGTGTTCGTTCGTCTTTCGAAGGATAAATCTTGCTTATTTCTGCTTCGAAAACTGTATCTCCAAATGCATCCAGGGTAATGAGCGCTTGTTGCCCAATCTTCAATTTCGAGATGTCCACTTCGTCCACCAACATTTTTAGAATGAAAGATTCGCGTTTTCCGATTTCGGCAAATGCTTGCTGCGAATTAACCAATTCGCCTTCTTTCTGAAGAAGTGAATAAACACGACCGTTCATACGTGATTTAATGGAATAATCTTCCAATCGCGACAGCGCACGGCTCAATTCATTTTTAGAAAGCTTGAGTTTATTATTCAATTCACGATCGGTTTCGGTGAGATTTGACCGAAGCGTTTCAAGCTGATTTTTGGAAGATTCGAACTTCAATTTTCTGTTTTCAAGTTCTACTTGAGAACCGATTTTGTTTTCGGCCAATCGTTGCTGCCGTGCATAGTTCAATGAATCGATGCGGAGCTGATCTTCAGCAACCCGAATGTTATCTTTGATTCGTGATAGAATGCTTGCCGCTCCCGAATAGCTTGCCTGCGAAAGCTTTGAATTCAAAGCTGCGTTTTCCGCATTGATTTCTGGTTCGTCTGCTTCAACTTCAGCCAACAACTGATTGACGCGAACCGTGTCTCCTTCTTCCACGAAAACGCGCGTCAAAACGCCTGATGCGGTTGGAAAAACCTAATAAAGGTCTTCAGGTTCAACCATTACCGAAGCATAAACAGATTCGACAAGCGTTTTGTATTGCGGTTTGATTTCTTCTTGTTTGGATTTACAACCGAAAACAGAGCTGAGTGCAATTGCAAGAATGAATAAGTTTCGTGTGCTGTTCATGAAGATGGTAAGTAATGTGCGCAATTAAGGATTAATACCTCCAACGCTGAATTACATCTGTCTTGCTAGAACATGATTAATGTCAGGCAAGTTATACCCAAAAGAAAAGCCGCTGGTTAAGCGGCTTTCTTCAATGGTTTATTCTGAAAATTATTCCCAGATAATTCTGTCTGACGATTCGTACCACGTTTCGTAATGCTTATGGTAGATTTTCTCAATCGGATTACGCTTGATTTTCATCGTTGGCGTAAGCAACTCGTTCTCAATAGTCCAAGCTTCTTTAATCACAATTGCCTTTTTCACTTGTTCATGATGGTCTAACAAAGGATTTACACGGTCAAGCGTTTTAAGAATGCTGTCGGTCAACTCAGTTTTTGACTTCAACGCACCAGATTCAGAAATTACAAGCAGTGCAATTGGTTGTGGAAGTCCATCTCCAACAACACAGACTTGTTCTAAATCAGCATTCTCCGAAATGTGCATTTCAATTGGAGACGGAGCGACATACTTCCCTTTGGATGTTTTGAATAGGTCTTTTACACGCCCAGTTATTTTGAGGAATCCTTCATCATCAATGTAGCCTTCATCACCCGTACGCAGCCAGCCATCAACCATTGTTTCTGCCGTCAATTCTGGCTCCTTGTAATAACCATCCATCAATGCTTCGTGCTTAACAAGAATTTCTTTTATGTTGCTCAGTTTCACTTCGCATTCAGGCAACGGTTGCCCAACGTATCCAACCTTAATGGCGTCATTTCGGGTAACGTGGCTGTAGCAGCAGTTCTCTGTCATGGCGTAAGCTTCCTGAATGTTGATGTCCAGTTTAGCAAACCAGTTGATGAGCGAATCTGGTGTTGGAGCCGCGCCTGTAAATACGTTTTCGGCTTCTTGAAGTCCCAATCCGGCTTGGATTTTCTTCTTTACAATTCCGTTTAGAATTGGAATTTTTAAGAATAAGTCCAATTTCTTCTGTGGCATTTTCCCCAAAATTCCCTGTTGGAATTTGCTCCAAATTCGTGGAACTCCAAGGAAAACGGTTGGCTTCGTTTCAGCAAGATTGGCTGCAAACGTATCCAACGATTCTGCAAATGAAACTTGGCTACCCGTGTAGATACTTCCCATTTCTACCAACAGTCTTTCTGCAATATGGCAAAGTGGGAGGTAGGAAAAAAAACGTTGGGTGTGGGGTTGCAGTTGCAATTCTTCCATTGCTTTTTCTGCTGCCCAACCAAAGTTGTGAAACTTGTGCATGACACCTTTAGGCATTCCGGTGGTTCCCGAAGTGTAAATGATGGTGGCCATATCCATCGGATCTCGATGAACATTTTCCTTAATTGGCTGAATATTTTTTACAAGATCATTCCATTCGTCATAGCCAGGCTCGGTATAAAAAGGGAACGCAATGCACTTTACGTTATCAGGAACTCCCGGTCGCATGGAAGCCCAATCGTCTAACTTTCCAACAAAAAGCAACTTAGATTCGCTGTGCTCCAAAATCTGCTTGATGGTATCATCATTCAGATTTGGGTACAACGGAACTCCGCAGTAGCCTGCCATTTGAATAGCTAAATCGGCAATAATCCAATGGGCGCAGTTCTTAGAAATCATGGCAATTTTAGTACCCGGTTCATAGCCAAGTCCTTTAAGATATGCGGCCATTTTCCGAACTTCCTGACCTGTTTCTTTCCAGGTCCATTCGTGCCACTTACCGTTTATAGGTTGGCGCATATAAACTAGGTCGGGAGATTCTTTTTCCCAACGGTACATCATATCTAAAGGAAGTGGACGGCTCATAATTTTTCTTTTTTTGGTTGAAGTTTACAACGGTGTCCAAAAATAAGCTTTCACTGAAACTCACCAAATGTGATTTGATGAGTTCGGTTTATGGAAGTCATAAACCGAACAAGTAACGAGTTGGTTTAAGTCATCTTTTTTGCGAGAAACGTAACGTGTTCTGAACAGAAAAGCATTTTAGTAATGTTGGGCTTTTGTTCTACATTGGGGTTCGGTTTGAATTACGGAAACGATCAAAGGTGGATGTGAATAGATGGTTGATGCTATTTAGAGATCAGTTGCAAACTGATCGTGTATTGTTCCGCACAAGTGACGCTACGCTTGACACTTGCGCGAGCGGGGGAGCAAGTGTTCCGCAGAATCACTTGTTTGGTTTGCTACACGATCAGTTTGCAACTGATCTTCAGATACAAGCAGCATCAATCCTTTACGTTACACACTTCAGAGCCATCAACCTTCCATAAGTTGACGGCCCTATTCGTATTTCAGGTTCTCGCACTTCGGTCTTGTGGCCGTACGCAAACTCAGAACTGCTTTTGTCATTTTGGCGCGAAGCAATTATCTTTGGTTCAAATTAATGATTATGCTCTCAAAAATATCTGTAATTGATTCTGTAAAAAATCTTCCCGCTAATTTTACTATTGATGAATTGATTGAACGATTACTGTTTATTCAGTCAGTAGAAAAAGGGCTGGAAGATTCTAAAGAAGGAAGAGTCCATACAGTAGCCGAGGCTAAGAAAAAGCTCAAAAAATGGCTCAGGTAATTTAGACCTCCAACGCGCTTGATAATTTGGAGGAAATTGCAGAATTCATTGCAAAAGATTCGGTCTATTATGCCGAAATTACCGTGACCAGACTTTTTTCATCCACCTCGATTCTCAAATCATTTCCTCTTTCGGGCAGAGTTGTCCCTGAATTTGAATTGGAACATATTCGCGAAGTTATTGAAGGCGCATACAGAGTTGTTTACCAATTAACAGAAGAAGAGACCATTGAAGTGCTGTCGGTGCGACACGGGGCAAAACAGATGAAAAACCCATAACCCCGTCCGCACAGATCCGATGGTGCGCGTTTAGCCCCTCGCGTAACGCGTGCCCCTTGATGAGTGACTCTCCGATAGCAAGCCTTTCCAAACCGCGTGTCTTCAGAGGTAAACCAAGGAGTTCTCCTATACAGCTATATCGCCCTTTCAGGGCTGTTAAGTGCCATGCCCTTATTAG
>JBDNJH010000286.1:0-3403 GCA_041687875.1 Flavobacteriales bacterium
GATGTACTCCGAAACAGTTTCAACTCGACCAATCCAAGTCTGAACCAACTGATTTTTTGGAGCATTTTCTCTGCCCTTTTTGCAGTTATTGGCGTTGGCCTGTTTAGAGATCTAGAACGAACCTTGGCAGACGAACTATGATGGCAATCGAGGTCATATCGCTTTGCAAGTCCTATCGGCTCAAGGGTAATAAACAATCGGATTTTGATGCGTTGAAAAATGTGTCTTTCTCTATTTCCGAAGGAGAATCTGTTGGAATTATTGGTCGTAATGGTGCTGGAAAAAGTACACTTCTGAAACTGCTTTCTGATGTCACCTTCCCCACCTCTGGCGAAGCGAAAATTGCAGGTTCATTCTCCAGTCTATTGGAAGTTGGAACAGGTTTTCATCCTGATTTGAGCGGGCGCGACAACATTTTCCTCAATGCTTCCATCATTGGCATTTCCAAAAAGGAAGTGAACGAGGAATTGGAGAACATCATTGCATTTTCGGGCGTAGGAAAATTCATTGATCAGCCACTCCGCACCTATTCCAGCGGAATGAAACTGCGGTTGGCGTTCTCGGTTCTGGCGTATCTCAAAACAGACATTATTGCCTTGGATGAAGTGCTTGCCGTGGGCGATTCCATGTTTCAGGTTAAATGCATGGAACGCATTTTCGACTTCAAAAAGCAAGGGCGAACCATTCTATTTGTGTCGCACAATCTCAGCGCAGTAAAGAAACTTTGTGAGCGCACGTTGGTCATCGAAAGTGGAGAAATTGTGTTTGATGGCACCACGGAAAAGGCAATTTCATTCTATTTAGACAATCAGAAAACTTCAGGTTTAGCCAATCAATTCCTCAAAGAATTGAGAAGTGATTGCACTCTAAAATCTGCAACAATCCATCTAGAAATTGAGCAGTTGGAATCAGCTATTGAAGTTGATTTTGGGCTCAACATTTCCGATTCCAACGGCAATCAACTCTATCATTTCAGCAATCGCTTCATTGACCGAATGCTTCTTCCCGAAAACGGGAAATTGAACTTGAAACTCGATTTCAATCATTCGCTCAAGCCTGGCAATTATTCCATTTCCGTTTATTTGGGACAGAATCATGAAGAACTGGCTTGGCTCGAAAACATTGGAGACCTAATCGTGCCACCATACAATCCGTATGGATTCCACAACCCAGAGGCCATCCAAAGTGCGATAATTGCCGATTTCAACATCACCATTTCGTGATGGAAACGCCCGTTCTTCTATTGGTTTACAACCGCCCCGAGCAAACGATACGGGTGTTGCAACGCCTAAAGGAATGTGGAGCAACCAACGTATTTGTTTCTGGCGATGGGCCTAAAAATTCGCTGGACAGATTAAAGACCGAGGAAGTAAAATCGTGTGTAAACCGATTCTCTCCAATGATTTCAGCTTCGCGATTTTCAGATAAGAACCGTGGTTGCAAAAACTCCGTGATAGATGGCATCAATTGGTTCTTTGAAAATGTGGAGGAAGGAATCATTTTAGAGGATGACTGCCTACCGAGTGAACACTTTTTTCCTTTCATCAACGAACTTATTGGTCGCTATCGCGAAGAGAAAAAAGTGCAGATGATAAGCGGCAACAATCCACTTGGAACTTGGGAATCGGAAGGCAATCATTTCTTCTCACGTATTGGTCATATTTGGGGTTGGGCAACATGGAAAGACCGCTGGAATCAATTCAATTCTGACTTGCCTGAACTTCAAAAATTCATTCTTACTGATGGATTTGAACGCGCTTTTGGACCAACCGCTTTAGCAGAAAGCAGAAAGCAATTAACGCACCAATCGGCACAAGGAGAAATTGACACATGGGATTACCAATGGATGGCGCATATTCTGATGCAGAATGGCTTGGCGGTTGTTCCTACAGAAAATCTGGTTGAAAATATCGGTTTTGACAATTCTGGAACAAATCTCACCGCAAAACCAAATTGGATATGTAACGAAGTTCATACAGGAAAAACACAGACCGAGTACGATTATCCAATTTATCCGAGTTCAGTAGATGGGAGTTCCCCCTTCAAAAAGGGGGTGTCGTCCCGTTTTTACGGGAAGACGGGGGATTTCTTCCAAATTGACCGTGAATACGAAATGGAATTGGCGTTGTGCAAACAATCCGATTCCGTGGCTAAACATTCAAGTTTTTACTTCTCAGAAAAAGGAAAATCCGCACACAGAAAACTGAATATCGTTCTTATTAATTCAACAGATATTGGCGGAGGAGCCGAGAAAATGACGCTTGGAATTCATCAAGAGCTGCTCAAACGTGGACATATTTCTACTCTCCTTGTTCAATATAAAAAGTCCGAATTGGATTCCGTTGAGGAATTGAAATCAGAAACATTGGAGCAAATTCTGAAGCTAAAACCCGATGTCATTCACGTTCATAATATGCACGGAACAACCTTACAACTGGACGAAATCGCCTCTCTTTCGCAAGAAATTCCTCTCGTTTTCACGCTGCATGATTCATGGTTGACAACGGGGAGTAAAACCCATCCTTTTGTGCTGGATGCAACACAGCTTTCATTTCTGGAAACGAAGGAATGGAAGAACGAATTGACAGCACGAAAAGCAATTGTTCACAATTCAAAAATTCGATTTACAGTTCCAAGTCAGTGGCTGCGTGAACGATTTTTCAACGCGCATGGAATCAAAGCTTATTTCGTTCCGAACGGGATAGAAAGAGTTGAGCCAACGAAGGTTGAGATTCCTTCCAATCGGTACATTCTTTTTGTGGCAAATAATGCCGAAACCAATCCATACAAGGATTTTTTGACCTTGAAAAAAGCGTGGATAAAAGCGAATAGGGAATTAGCAGACCTCGCGGTTGACCTCGTTTGTGTGAGTGGCGAGGCCAAGAATGACGTGATTGGTGATAGGCAGTTGATCATCCTTCCAAAGCTGGATAATTCGGAGATCATTAGTTTGATGGAAAATGCTCTTTTCACCGTGCAAGCAAGTAAGCAGGACAATTCGCCATTGACCATTTTGGAAGCACATTCGGTCAACAGACCTGTTATTGCCTCTTTGGTCGGTGGCATTCTTGAACTGCTTTCTGAAAAGGAATTGGAGCTGACGTTTTCGCCAGAAGATGTGCAGAAATTGAAGTGCAAATTGATAGAAGCCGTAAATCATTTTAGCACGGAAACCTCAGGATTCAAGGTGTCAAAAGTTCCTACAGTTGAACAAGTAGTGGATGCGTATCTTGGTCATTATCTCCAATTAATCGATGGCTGACATCACCATCATAACGCCCGTTCTCAATCAGGTTTCGCACATCGAAACCTGCATTCTTTCTGTGCTGGAACAGGATTGCGATGTGCAATACATCATTATAGATGGTGGTAGCACAGATGGTACAATTGACATCATTCGGAA
>JBDNJH010000287.1:0-2605 GCA_041687875.1 Flavobacteriales bacterium
CCAACATTCAAATTGATGGATGAAGGTTCGGATGTGCTTTCAAAGGAAGAAATCAACCAATTGGCTGCTCGTCAGCAAAAGTTTGTACAGAGCCTAGAGAACGCACTTATCAGAATCAAAAATGGCACCTACGGCATTTGCAGAGCAACCGGTAAACTCATTCCTAAGGAGCGTTTGCGAATTGTTCCTCATGCCACTTTGAGCATTGAGGCCAAGAACGCACAAGGATAATTTTTGTCGATTAGGACGATAATAAGAGGCCGATTCGTTGGCCTCTTTTATTTTGATTAAGTCCAATTGAAGAAAGCGCTCGCAATCATAGTTGCCGTTCTGGCTATTGACCAAATTTCCAAGATTTGGGTCAAAACCACCATGACCCTCGGTCAAGAACATCACATTGCTGATTGGTTCATCCTTCATTTCACAGAAAATGTTGGGATGGCCTTCGGGATGGAATTCGGAGGGGAAATGGGCAAATTGGCACTCAGCCTTTTCAGGATTATAGCGGTAATTGCTATTGGGTGGTATCTGTTGGGTATCACTAAAAAAGGAGCGGAAAACATCGTGATTGTGGCCATATCGCTAGTATTTGCTGGTGCACTAGGCAACATTATTGACAGCACATTTTACGGAATCATTTTCAACGACAGTTATGGACACGTAGCAACGCTGTTCCCAGAAGAAGGTGGCTATTCGACTCTACTTCATGGCAGGGTGGTTGATATGCTTTATTTCCCACTGTTTGAAGGAACGTTCCCATCTTGGGTTCCCGTTTGGGGAGACAAACACTTCCTGTTTTTCAATGCCATCTTCAACGTTGCCGACTCGGCCATTACCGTAGGAATGGCGCTGGTCATATTATTCCAAAAGAAGTTTCTTAAGGAGGATTAGTTCCTTAACCTAAGTGGAATCATTTGGTGTTCGCCTAAATGGTTTCCTCCTGTCGCATAAAGTAGATGTACGTTAACAGTACAGCCACAAAAAGAATGCTCGTGATTATCATTTTCCAAGGGGTTTCTTCCACAATGATAAATATTAACAAGACACGCCCGAAACACAAACCTAACGACTTGTTAACTTTCAATGTTCATAAGGTCAACCGATTAGGAACCTAACCGACTAATCATCTTGATTACCAAGAGAATCATAACTGTTAGGATTACACCTAGCAAAAACTTGGAAGAGCCGTTAAAAAGATCTGGACGTTTTCGGATATCATCTTTATAGGCATAGATGATTCCGATAACGAAAACCACCGCGAAGACACCTGCAAATATCCAATGACCGGTGGTGACGCTTTCCATTTTATTGTTCTGTTACGGTGTATTCCAATCTATGAAAATCGACTGGATTAATCTTTCCAAAAGGGCAATTTTCCTTGTAAGGAGTTCCATCTCCTTTAATCAGGAATTCGCTGGCGTTTATTAGCTGTAGTGGCGCATGAAACATGATAGCCTCGCCAAAATTATCGTCTTCGCAGCCTGCATATCCCATCGGAGTTGGGTCTAGCATAAGATCATTAATTCTGTTTTTGAGTTCGGTGGAACATTCTGAATATTGGTCGATAATATGCCCCATAATCTTTTCAGCACCATCCGCTTCCCAACCACCTACATAAACTCGGAACTGCCTGTCTTCGGGCACATGCACAACAAATGTGTTATCGATTTTCAACTTCCGTCTATACGTTTTTCCAATTCCGTTTTTAAGGATGTTCTTCTTGTCGGTTGCAAATTCATTAAAGAAAATATACTGGCCACCAACTTCCATAAAAACACGAAGTTCTGCCCTACCCAATAAAGGCTCTGACAACCTTCTCACCCTAAAAGATTGGAAGGAAACCTTGTATGTGTAAATCTTGTAATCCTCCGCAACGCCATTGCCTTGGTCCCAATAGAGATAAAGCGTTTGAGCAACAACAAGGGTGTCTGATGCGCCATCGGTTTTCCAAGGAATGAGAATGGAAACAACCGATGAATCAGCCGATGGGTCTATTGTTACTTTTCCGCTGTACGAATTGCCTTTCTGTGCAACAAGTTGGTAACTGAGTTTGGCACTTGGCGAAGGTCGTGGAAGCGTATGCTTCACCTTGAAACTATAGTCTTTTGAACTCATTTTTACTGGATGCGTCCAGCTGTTCGTATCGATATTGTTATAGAATGCGCTTCCATTTCCGTGAGCAAAAACGTCTATTCGTGTAGCAAAAACACTATCTCCCTTTTCCGAAAGAATCTTAGCTGGCAGGTTTCTTCTAGTAGCCATCAATCGCATTGGATGAATCTCCGTTTTGGCGGGCGGATGGCCTCGGTCCCAAACCCATAGGCCTTCCACATGAACCCAGTCACCTGCGGTCGGCCAGTTCCAAATGATGTCCTTGCGTTGGTGACCTACTGTTGCAAAACCGGCTGTTCCTCCGGTTTCACAGACCTGCGTGTACTTGTTTCCTTTATTTCCAGCTGCTAGTCCGCTTTCCCATTCGCAATGAACCCATTCGCGTACCACTGTGTCTCGTTTTTCCTTTCCATTTTCATCTTTAGAAAGTTTAATATGCCTAGCCATCAGATTCCTGTAATCCTTATCAGGAAAAACATTGAACGAAAAATCG
>JBDNJH010000005.1:0-15055 GCA_041687875.1 Flavobacteriales bacterium
CGCAAGGCAAGCTTCATTACTCGCAAAACAAGAAGCCGAACGCAAAGAAGCGGCTGAACGGGCTTTGCTTGAAGAAGAAATGAGACGGGCTGCCGAAGAACAGTTGAAAAAAGAGGCGGAAGCCCGAAGATTAGAGGAGGACAAGCTGCTGGCAGCAGAGGCTGAGAGGTTGGCTCAAAAAGAAGCAGCGGATAAAGAAGCAGCGCGTTTGGCTGAATTAAAGAGAATAGAACAAGAGGAACAGGCCAAGCTGGACGCAGAGAAACGGCAAGCGGAAGAACAAGCCAAATTGGCCGCTAATGCAGAATCCCAAAAGGCAACAGAACTGGCCGCAGCACAAGCAGCAGAGGAAAAGCGACTTGCTGAAGAGCAAAAACGCTTGAAGGAAGCAGAGCAAGCTCAAGCAAAAGCAGCCGAAGCTCAACTTGCTGAGGAAAAACGACTTCGTGATGAAGCGGAGAAGGAAAGCCAACGGTTGGCAGAAATAGCCTCAAAAGAAGAGAGAGCTCGTTTAGAAGAAGAGCAGAAACGAGTAGCAAATCAGGCCAAACTTGATTCAGAAGCACTTGCAAAAACCAAGACAGAAGAAGAAAAAAGAAAGGCGCAAGAGGCAAGGGAGCAGCAAAAAGTCTTAGCACAGAATGCCAAATCAGAACAAGCACGATTAACAGAAGAGCGCAAGAAACAAGAAGAGGCAATTAAGGAAGCAAATAGGCTTGCTGATGAAACTGCGAAATTGGAAGCTGAACGGCAGAAAGCAAATCTGGCCGAGCAATCTCGATTGGCTCAGGAAGAACAAGATCGACTTGATGCAGCAGAACAGTTCCAATTGGCAGATGAAGCACGGTTAAAAGAAGAGTTGCGTTCAAAAGCAGAAGAGAACGCAAAGAAAGAGTCAGAACTAGCACAAGCTAAAGCTGAGGAAGATAGAAACAAAGCAGAAGAACTTGCGAAGCTGAAAGCGGATGACAGGAAGCGGCAAGTTGAGAATGCAGCCCAATTGGCAAAGGAAGAAGAGGAGAGAAAATTGGCAGAGGTGCGCCAAGCAGAAGAGCAAAGGCGCGAAATGCTGTCTGAACAGCAAATGATGGAGGCTGAGGCAAAGAAAAATGCAGAAGCCGAAGCGCGTGCCAAAGCAGATGCAGAACGCCAAGTCGAATTAGACCGATTGGCGGCAGCCGATGCGGAAAAACAACGAAAGTTGGAATTGGAAGCTGCTAAACGCGAGGCTGAAGAGGAGGCATTTAGAAAACAAACAGAGTTTGAAGAGCAAGTCCGAGCACAAAAAGCGGAAGAAAAACGCCAACGTCTAGCTGCCACTCAGGATTCAATCGCCCAGTTCGAAGCAGATATCCTTGAACAGGAAGCAGAAAAAATTCTTGCAAAGGAAATGTCGGAGCGAGAAACCCGGATGAAGGCGGAGGTTGAAGCCAAAGTGAAGAAGGAAATGCAGACTGAGCTGGAGGTTGAATTGCGTCAAAAAGAATTGACGGATCAGGCCGAGCTTGCTGCTGAGGCTGCGTTTGAGCGTGAAGAAGAGCTCAAACTCCGAAAAAAGGAAGACGAGCGTCAGCAAAAAATTGCAATGATGGAATCGCGCAAGCGACAGGAAATGGAGGCTTGGGAGCAGAAAGAGGAAGAGCTTTCTAGAAAGCAAGCAGAGCGTGATGCTGCCGAAAAGGCCAGTGCTCAAAAACTGGAGCAAGAGCGTAAAGAACATGAGAAGGAAATGGCGCGAACTGAAGACGTTGCGAAAATTGCTGCCGAGAGGAACGCAGAAACAGTTGCAGACCTTGAACAGAGAAGATTGAGGGAAGAAGAGCAAAAAGCTAGACAATTGGCGTTGGCTGAGGAATGGAAACAAATGCGCGAAGCGGCAGAACAGGAGCGTAAAGCAACCCAGCAGCAAGCAGATCAGGAAAAGATTGCTCGTGCTCAGAAAGAGAAAGAAGCACTACAGAAATATGAATTGGGGCAGCAAGAAAGACGAACCGCTGAGATTGCGGAGGCAGGGCGTATTTCTAAGGATAAAAACGAGTTGGAGCGAATGATGCGTTTAGAAGAAGAGGCAAAACGCAAAGAGGAAATTGCGCTGAAAGAAGAGAACTTCCGCAGTAAGAACGATTTTGAGAAAAAGGCTAAGGAGTTGGCGCAAGACGCGGTTGATTCTAATAGAGATACTTACGAGGCGGAGGTTCGTGCCAAGTTGAAAGCGGAATATGATGCCAAGCGGGAGGCTATTTATGCCAAGGATGCCCAGAAACCTGTTACAACTTTTGAGGAAAAGCCAAATCAATTTCAAATGGATTTGGCAGAGCGCTATCCGATGGGAATTACAGAGGAGTCAGAAGTCATGGGAAACCGCGAGATTAAGAAACTCATCGTGAAGCGTAAAGAAGGTGTGGCAAACGAATACAGCCGCGTAAAATGGAACTGGGGCGGTATTTATTACTTCAAGAACGAGCAGAGCACTTCTAAAGAGATATTCGATCAGGAAACCAAGTGGTAATCAGTTGATGACCACTTTCCGTGTGACGGATTGATTCTTTGCAGAAAGCCGAATCAAATAAACACCTGCCGTAAACTGGACATCTCTGGAAATGGTTTTTCCAGATTGAATGACTTCAGTTGCAACTAACCGACCGAATAAATCGATAATGTCGAAATTGATTTCTTCGTCCAAAACATTGGTGAATACGATTGAATTTCCATCTTGACGCAGTTGAATACGATTGAGAGGGTTTTCTGAGATTCCGTTGAAGAGCCCCAGATCAACAAGCAGATAGCTGGTATCAGAATCGCAGCTTGAACTGGCGATATGGGTTACAGGATAACCTGAAAAACTTGTAGATGTATAGGTGTGCTCTGGGTTTTCTTCGTTTGAAGGAGCGCTTCCATCTCCAAAGTTCCAAACGTGTTCGGTCGCATTGCTGGAGTTGGCGGCAAAACTGATTGTCAGACCTCCACTCAACGTAAAATCCGCATTGGAAACTACATCCTGATGTCCAATAAACCAACTACTCAAACTGTCTAGCACAATGTTTTCAGCCAATTGTTGCAAATCCTGCGCATCTTGGTGTCCAATGCTCGAATAATATTCAATCCCAACTGGCGATTTTCTGAAGATGGTGGCGTAAAAAACACAGGCATTTAGATAGGTTCCCCTAGCACTTGGATGGCTTCCATCTCCAGAATACAAACCATTCCAGAAGAAATTATCATCAACCGACATTTGATGCCAAGCTGCTCCGCAAGGAGCAACAGTTGCGTTATTATCTGCACCCATTTCCAAGTAGCTTTCTCTAAGACGGGCATTCATTCCCTCGAACGTGCAAAGTGGTGGATACCCTGCACAATTGCTCTGATCGCCATCTTTTCTTCCCCAAGTCATAAAGAAAACAGGCTCCGAACATTCGTAATTTGATTTGATGAAATCCACTAGAATTTCTGCGAATGGATACGTTTGCGAAGCTACTTGAGATGGCGGAAACGCTGGCATCTGACTTTGCTGTTGTAAAACCACAAAATCCCAATTTCTACTGCCAATTTTGCCTAATGTGGTGGCATTGGTAGTATGTTGCTCAAACGTGTAACCACCTGGAGTGCTTGATTCGTGATAAATGGAATCTCCGCCAGCCAGAGCCAGACTTTTTAGCGTTCCAGGTAAATCGGCAGTATAGATGTAGCTGTTTCCAATAAAAAGGACAGAAGTTTGTTGTGCACTGGCAAAAAATGAGGCCAAGCCAAAAAAGCTGAGGTAGAAAATGAAGTTCTTCATGTTGGTTTTGCTTGATATGAGCCTTAGACGGCCACGGTCAGAAATGGAGGCGCGCTTTTGGCATCACTGAAAAATCAGAAAAATCGGAGTTCAAGTATTTGAAATAACCCACAATTCCAATCATGGCGGCATTGTCGGTACAGTATTCAAACTTTGGAACATGTGATTGAATTCCGTGTTTTTTAGCCAATTTCTGAAACCGATTTCGTAGTTCCGAATTGGCAGAAACGCCACCGGCCAAAGCAATGTTTTTCACATTATGAACCAAAATTGCCTCTTCCATTTTAGAAAGCAGATAACTCACCAAATGATTTTGATAGGAGGCACAGATGTCGTTCAAATTTTCTGAAATGAATTCAGGATTTGCTTTCATTTCCTTTTGAAGGTGATAAAGGAATGACGTTTTTATTCCGCTAAAACTGAAATCGAAGCCATCGGTTTTCGGAGTTGAATAACTGAACTTGCTTGCATCTCCTGTCTTTGCAAGCTTATCAATCATTGGGCCGCCAGGATAACCTAGGTTTAGGATTTTGGCCGCTTTATCGAATGCTTCGCCAGCGGCATCATCAATAGTTTTGCCGATAACAGTCATTTTTAACGGCTCTTCCACCAAAACAATCTGAGTGTGACCACCGCTTACCGTAAGGCTTAAGAATGGAAATTCAGGAGCATTTTGTTCTTCATTGTAAATAAAATGCGCCAAAATATGCGCCTTCATGTGATCTACTGCAATGAGTGGAATTTCTAACGAAAGCGATAAAGTCTTTGCAAACGAACCGCCAACCAAAAGGCTTCCCATCAAACCTGGCCCTTCTGTAAATGCAATAGCGTTCAGCTCATTCTTTGCTATTCCAGCCTTTTTCAGTGCTTGGTCAACAACCGGAACAATGTTTTTCTGGTGCTCGCGCGATGCGAGTTCAGGAACAACACCGCCAAATTCTCGGTGCACATCCTGATTAGCTATAATGTTAGATAATACGCGATTACCTCTGAGAACAGCGGCAGAGGTGTCATCGCAGGACGTTTCAATCGCTAGAATGAGCGGAGAATCAACCTCGGTATTGTTATTGGTTACTTTTGCCGACAAGGGTTTCTGAGGTAGATGATTTTCAAAAGTATCAAAAAAGCCTTCGCTTGGTTTACGGTTCTGATCGTGCTTTTTATGCTACTGATCGGTGCAGGATACGTGGCACTCAGAAGTCCCAAAGTTCAAACGCGCCTTACTCAATACATTGCCGAGTATCTTTCAAAGGAACTGAAAACCCAAGTTTCGGTTAAGGGCGTTGACATTGGTTTTTTTAATCGGGTTATTCTCGAAGGGCTTTATGTGGAGGATTTGAAGGGCGATACATTGGCTTATTTGGGTAATCTGCATTTGGGTCTCAGATCGTTTAGCATAGACAGGAACGAAATTAATTTAGACCGCGTTCGGATTGATGACCTCAAATTTCATCTTCATAAATATAAAGGAGATGAAAAACTCAGTATTCAGTTTTTGCTCGATTATTTCGCAGTTCCAAAGGATACAACCGTTGGCCCAACGTGGGGTTTAACTTCCAACGCATTGGAACTCAGAAATGCGTCTTTTCAACTTAGGAATCATTATGCCGAATCCACCAGTATTGGAATAGATTACAAAGATTTGGATGTGAGAAGCATCAATCTTCTTATTAATGGGATTAAAATTGATGTAGATACCATATTTGGTAATGTGGAACGACTGAACTGCCACGAAAGCCGTGGATTTTTTGTTAAAGATTTTAAAGGAAATGTAAAGGTAAGCCCAACAGAATTGAAGGTGGATGGATTATCCATTCAAACCGCATTGAGCGACTTAGATTTAGACCTACACTACACCTATAATGGTTGGGATGATTACCTCACATTTATCGACTCGGTACGGATGGATTACACATTCAGGCAGTCTGTTATAAACTTTAAAGATGTTGCGTTTTTTGCGCCAGCGTTAAATGGTCTGACTGAGGTTTTGAAAGTTTCGGGCCACGTGTATGGGCCAATTTCACGTATGAATGCCCGAAACCTTAAACTGGCGTACGGAAATTCTACTTCGTTGGAAGGCGACATCGATCTTGATGGATTGCCAAATATCCGCGAGACCTTTCTTCACTTCAATCTCAAAAGTTTTACCACTAGGTATTCTGACCTCATCAAATTACCAGTTCCTCCCTTTGAAATGGGAAATCATCTTATTGTACCAAAGAATGTTTCAAATCTCGGTCAGTTAGATTTTAAAGGAACATTTACAGGCTTCCTAAATGATTTTGTGGCCAAGGGAAAACTAAACACATCTATTGGTGAATTAAAAACGGATATATCGCTTAAACAGGATGAGAATTCTGGACGGTTGTCCTACAACGGGGAACTTGAATCGGTAGAGTTTGATGTTGGAAAATTTCTGGAAGATGAACGCATCGGCAAAGTCACACTTAATGCAAAAGTTAAAGGTTCTGGACTAACCAAAGAGGAGATAAATGCCGTGCTAATTGGAAACATCAATTCTGCAGAGTTGGTCGGTTATGATTACAAGAACATAGAGGTGAATGGTTCGTTTGCTCGTAGCATGTTTAGCGGAGAAGTAAGCGTGAATGATACCAACGTGGCACTCTTGTTTCGGGGTGGATTTGACATTAGCCAGCAACTTCCTCAGTTCAATTTTCATGCAGATGTTACATATGCCAATCTGTATGAACTCAATTTGGCAAGAAAGCGTAAGGGAGCTGCTATAAGCGGAGTGCTTGATGTTGATTTTACTGGAGACGATATTGATAATCTTATTGGAACCATCGAAATATCAAACGGAACATATCAACAAGAAGGAGATGATATGTTTGTAATTGACAAGTTCTCGTTAGCTATTTCTGAAGCTGCTGGAAAGAAGAATCTCAGACTCCGTTCAGGAATTGTGGATGCAGATTTCAATGGAAAATTCAATTTCCGAAACATTCCAAAGGCGGTAAATAACCTGCTGCAAAAACACCTGCCCAGTTATGCAAAAGGATTTGCACAGCTAAAACCAGAAGAAGGTTTGGAGTTCGATTTCAATATAGACCTAAAAAGTACAGAACTGCTCACATATCTGTTTGCAAAAGATCTGGCAATAAGCGATAGTTCCAACTTTCAGGGCAGCTATTCATCTGTTCGAGATGAGATATTTCTTCGGGGTAAATTGAAGGAAGTAAGCTACAAAAGCATAGTGTTCGACAACATTCAAATTGAAGCAGAAAACCCTAGAAAGGAATTTCAATTGGGCGTATTTGCCGATAAAGTTAGGCTGACGGATAGTCTTTACTTGGCTTCGTTTGAGGTCAATTCATTCACATTTGAGGACAGCCTCGGACTGGTGATAAAATGGAATAACAAGACCAAAATTGTAAACAAGGCATTTATCCAAGGCGTGGCCTCGTTTCCAAAGAATGAGGAGGTGATTTTTCGTCTTTTACCATCTCAGATAACCATTGCAGGATTGGATTGGACGGTGCAGCCAGATAACCTTGTTCAAATTGACACTACAGCAATTACATTTACTAATTTTCGTTTCTTGAGTAATGAGCAAACCATTGGTTTAAACGGAAAAATTGCCAAAGATCCGAATGCGAAATTGAATATGAAGTTGAAGAACTTCGACCTCAAGAATTTCAACCTCGCCATGCAACGTGCTGGAATTACACTCGATGGCAAAATTTCTGGGAACGCCCAAATTTCCGGAATTTACGATAAGCTCTTTCTAACCAATCAACTTGAAGTGGATTCCTTGGTGGTTAATAATGTATTAATTGGGACAGGGGAATTGAACAATACGTGGATTCCGGCCACCCGAAGCGTGCAGGTTTTTGGTCTTTTTCAGCGTGGAGATGCAACCAGTTTGAGTGTAGTTGGAGAGTTTCTGCCTGGTAATGACCGCAAACAGAATTTCAACATCAAAGCAATGGTAGACCAAATTCCACTCAGCGTTTTTAATCCTTATATCGATAAAGTGATTACGGATGTGAAAGGAACCGCCAAGGCAGATTTGAGCTTGAAAGGAACCATCAAAAAACCAGAATTATCAGGTATTGTTGTTTTACAAGAAGCCAATCTTTTGTTCACCTATCTAAACACGCATTTCAGTATTTCTGACACCGTAGAGGTGAAGCCAAACGGTTTTTTTGGAACCAATCTAGAAGTAGTTGATGAAACAGGAAAAACGGGCTACATAAACGGCTGGGTCAAGCACGAAAACTTTAAAAACATACAGTTTGATGCAAAATTAGAGGCCAACGATTTCTTGGCGTTGAACACCAATTCGGCAATGAATTCGCTGTATTACGGTAAAGCCTACGGAACTGGAAATGTTCACTTTTTTGGAGAACCGAAAGACATGCACCTAGAGCTTGCAATGAAAACAGAACGGGGAACCAGATTCAATATTCCGCTTTTCGGAGCCAAAAGCGTCAACGAATCCGACTTTATCACATTCGTTAAACCGAAAGGACTAGATGGAGAAGTTCAGATAGAAGAGGAGTTTAAAGTGACTTTCAAAAACTTAACATTAGATATGGACATTGAAGTAACTTCAGATGCCGAAGTTCAGCTCATTTTCGACCCCCAAGTGGGCGACATTATCAAGGGAAAAGGAGATGGAGACATCAACATGTCGCTCGATAGGTCGGGGGATTTCAAGATGTTTGGAAACTACTATATCAACAAAGGCGAATACCTTTTTACGCTTCAGAATATCATTAATAAAAAGTTCTTGATTGAGCAGGGAGGAACCATCAATTGGAGCGGAAGCCCCTACAATGCTCTCATCAATATTGAAGCAAGATATGGCGTAAGAACCTCGCTTTACGACCTTATGTATCCAGATACCAACGATATTTACAAGAGGCGTATTCAAGTAGACTGCATTTTAAATATGACAGATAATCTGTTGAACCCAAATATCACGTTCGATGTAGATCTTCCTAATTCGGATGAGGCCATCAAAACGGATGTACGCAATAAGATTGGTGTTGGAAATATTCAGGAAATGAACAGGCAAGTTTTTGGACTACTTGTACTCAACCGATTTTTTCCAACAGAAGATCAGAATCAGGCATTGCAACAAGCAGGCGGGTTTTTCCAGTCCAGCTCGGCCGAAATGGTGTCTAATCAGTTAAGCAGTTGGCTCTCTAAAATCAGTAACGACTTTGACATTGGACTAAACTACAGGCCTGGGGACAACGTAACCAGCGATGAAGTGCAGGCTTCGCTCTCAACGCAATTGTTTAATAATCGAATTATTGTGGATGGAAACGTGGGCGTGGCCAACACGCAGGCCAGTTCGAGTAGTATCGTTGGAGACGTGAATATCGAATACAAAATAACCTCCGATGGTCGGTTTAGAGTGCGGGCATTTAATAAGAGCAACGACATTAATACACTTGTAAACAATGCTCCGTTTACGCAAGGTGTTGGGCTTTCCTATCAGCGCGATTTTGACAGATTGGGCGACCTATTCAGAAATTGGAAAAAGAAGACCGATAAGCCTAAATAGCAACTTTTCGGGCTAGAGTTCGTGCTTAAAAGGAAGACACTGAGCGGTCATCATCTTTTTCATTACCGCAGGGTCAGATTGCATAAAAAGTTCTGCAGTCGTATCGTTTTCAGATTCAAAAACCACAAGACTAAAGTTGCTTTTGTTTGTAATAGGAAGATCCGTTTTCCCTACATATTTAACCGTACCGCGTTTGTGTTGTCTTTCCAACCGGGCAAAATGGTCTTCCATAATTTTGTTTTCCTTTTCGCCCCAGCTAGATTGTTCTTGAAATTTTGGGACAAGATTCAGTACGTAGATGTAGTCTCTCACTGGCATTGAATTAAGAATGAAAAATTAGGAATTAAAAATGGATGAGCTAAAATTCTATGGTCTATAGTCCATGGACTGTGGTCTGTCGACCGCGGTCACTCAATAATCGGACAGCGTTCAAACAACTTTTTTCTGTCGAAAAGGTAGCGATAAGTGGCGTGCGTGCGCCAAACTTCGGCTCCAAGTTGTTCGCACACCTTCATCATCTTAGGATTAAAATCCCCAATCCAGTTCATCTCAATAGTTTTGTACGGAAGCCCTTTGTTCCAAGCAATATCTGAGTAAGAAACCACCATGGCGCTTTCCACGCCTTTGCCGTGCCATTCTGGAATAACTCCAAACACAATTCCAAGCATTTTCTTGCAGTGCCCCATTTTCATATGATACGCAAACTTCAACTTTCCAAACCAATTCATGTTGCCATCTACATATTTGAATAGCTGATTCAACTCAGGAATGGAAAGAAAAAAAGAGATTGGCTCGTCTTTGTAAAAGCCGAAATAGATGAGTTTTTCATCCGCAATGGGTTTCAGTTTTGCGAACATCTTTTGAGCCTGCTCAAGCGTCATTGGTTTTACTCCTGAATGTCCGCCCCAAGCCTTGGTGTAAACCTCATGGAAATAAACGGCTGCCTTATCAAAATTCTTTTTCTTGATGTAGCGAAATGTGATGTCAGGATTTTTCAAGGCCTGCTGTGCGCGTTCGTAAAAGCGTGGGTCAAAATCCTTCGTTTTTTGAACGTCTCTCCCGTATGTCAATTGATTGAAATAAAGCCCAAACCCGTAATTCTCGTATAGGTTCTGATAGTATGGAGCATTGTAAAGCATTCCATAATTCTGTTCAGCAAATCCATCAATCAGCACACCCCAATTCTTGTCGCGTTCACCAAAGTTCACGGGACCGTCCATGGCTTCCATGCCACGTTCTTTGAGCCAGTTCAGCGAAGCGTCAAAGAGCATATTGGCAGCTTTTTGGTCATTGATACAATCGAAAAACCCACATCCACCTGTTGGCTGATCTTCCGTATTGTAAGTTTTTCCGTTCACAAACGCTGTAATACGGCCAATGGTCTTGCCATCTTTTTCAAGCAGCCATCGAATCACTTCACTCTTATCATAAGCGAAAAATCGATTCGTTTTCGGGTCAAAAATATCCTTGATCTCCTGGTCGATAGGACGGATATACAGAGGGTCATTTTTGTAAAGTCGACTTGGGAAGAGTACCCAGTCGTTTTCTTGTTCTTTGGTTTTAACTTCAATTAGCTTCATGAGAGAATCAATTTCAGCGAACATAACAAGAATGCAGCATCCATTCAGCTTTCATTGTCTTAAGTTTGCCACATGTCATTCATTAAGGATAAAGTTGTTGTGATTACGGGCGGAAGCTCAGGCATTGGAAAGGCTTGTGCTGAACGATTTGGTCGCGAAGGTGGACGCATCTGCATTACTGGTAGAAATGCAGAAAACCTAGAGGCTGCCGCTGCAGAGTTACGCGCAAAAAACATTGAAGTATTGACCGTTCAGGGCGATGTGGCTAACGAGAACGATTGTGTGCGGATGATTAACGAAACGCTTAACAAATACGGCCGCATTGATGTGCTAATCAACAATGCAGGAATTAGCATGCGTGCATTTTTCAAAAGTGTTGATTTGAGCGTGATACGCCAACTGATGGAGGTGAATTTTTTCGGAACGGTTTATTGCACCAAGTATGCCATGAGGCAATTATTGAAGTACAACGGATCAGTGGTTGGAGTTTCTTCCGTAGCTGGTTATCAAGGATTGCCAGGCCGTTCGGGTTATTCGGCATCTAAATTTGCGATGGAAGGTTTTCTGAAAGCATTACGTTTGGAGAATCACAACACAGGTTTGCACGTGATGATTGTGTGTCCCGGTTATACAGAAAGTAACATCCGCAACACTGCGTTGGTGGCTGATGGAAGTGCGCAAGGAGTTTCACCAAGGGATGAAGGAAAGATGATGACATCTGAGGAAGTTGCCGACCATATTTTCAAAGGAGTGAGGAACAGAAAACAGCGAGTGGTGCTTACTACGCAGGGAAAGTTGTCTTACTATTTGAGCAAGTTACTTCCAGGTTTTGTAGATAAAATGGTTATCAAAGCCATTGAGAAGGAAAGAGACATTCCGAAATAGGAGACAGGCGATAAGAGGCAAGAGATAGGAGACAAGAGACAAGAGTAGCATTTGGCGGAGCTGAAAATCGTCAATCGTAATTCGTCAATCACAAATCGTAAATCAGAATGAAAGTTTTTTTAATAGGATATATGGCAAGCGGAAAATCTACCGCAACCAAGAAATTGGCTTCAAAACTTGGTTTGCAGTCGGTTGATTTGGACGCTGAAATTGTGAAGACTACTGGTCTTTCAATTCCAGATATTTTCAAAACAAAGGGAGAGAAGGCGTTCCGAAAATTGGAACAAATCGAACTCAGAAAGTGGATTGGGAAGGATGGTTTTGTGATGGCCTGTGGTGGAGGAACACCCTGTTTCTTTGAATCTATGGATGAAATGAACGCGGCTGGCGTGACAGTTTATCTTCAAATGACGCCTAAGGCCGTTGTTGATCGCGTTCAGTCGAGCAAAGAAGAACGCCCAATTCTGAAAGGAATGAAGGCAGACAAGATGCTGGAGAAGGTCACGTTTCAATTGAAGAAGCGCGAGCCATTTTACTCACGCGCTCAGTGGACAATAAATGGTATTAATCTAGATATTGATGAGTTGGCTGGAATGGTAAATCACTCCAAATAAACGGCCATTTCGCCCTCCAGCACAACACGAACATGTTCTTGAAGCGTTGTGCTAAGTACAAGTCCAACATAATCAGCTTTTACAGGAAATCGTTTGTGATCGCGGTCAATCAAAGCCACTGTTCTCAGTGCTTTTAGCCGTACTTGTAGGAAATGGCGAATGCCGTAAATCAGTGTTTTTCCGCTGTTTAGAACATCATCCACCAGAATCACAACTTTGTCTTCGGCATCAGCTTTTTCCAAGTCTACCGATGCGTTAATGGCCAATGGATCTTCTTTATTCACGTTTACTGGAACCAAAGTCACCTTCACATCTGAAAAGTTGGCAAGTCGATCTCTTAGCAACTGAGCAAGCTTAAATCCATTTCCTGCAATTCCGGCAATGATGATTTCCTTTTCGGTGTAGGTGTTCTCATGAATCTCAAAGGCCAATCGGTCTATTTTCTGATTGACTTGTGTGGCGTTTAATACGACTGTCTGAACGGAGCTCATTGAATTGGATTTGGGTGCAAATTACCAAAACACAGCCTGAATCTAAGTGCTATTTTTGGCAAATGATAGCATCCATAAAACAACTCCTCGAAAATAATTTTCCAACCATTCTTGATACGGAATTGGTAGAGGGAATTAAAGAACATGCCATTTACGTTGAAGTGGAAGAAGGTGATTTGTTGATGGATATAGGAGGAAAGATTGCTACAATTCCGATGATTATTTCTGGATCAGTGAAGGTTATACGCGAAGATGAAGAAGGTCGCGAATTGTTGCTTTATTATCTGAAACCTGGTGAAACCTGCGCCATGTCGCTAACGTGCTGCATGGCTTTTAAGCGCAGTGAGGTACGTGCGGTTGCTCAGGAGAAAGTAACCATGCTGGCAATTCCTATTGATTTCATGGATGAATGGATGAAGTTTAGAGATTGGCGCAGCTTCGTAATGAATACATATCGAATGCGATTTGAAGAGTTGCTTGAAGCGGTTGATAGCATCGCTTTCCATCGGATGGACGAGCGATTGTTGAAATATCTGAATGATAAATCTAATTCGTTAAATACCTCAGAAATTCAAATGTCGCACCAAGAAATTGCTGTTGATTTGAACTCATCTCGTGAGGTTATCTCACGTATTTTGAAGCAAATGGAGCACAAAGGTTTAGTCAAATTAGGACGAAACAAGATTCAACTCTTGACCTAAGAAAGTCTAATTTATGTCTGATGCCCGAATTTTCGGAAGCCGTACATTCCTAGCATCAGCAGAAACGAAGGAATCATTACGTAATACAGTTCGCTGTGAAGTACGCGCATTCCCCATTCTCCGAAGAACGATACCACATCAACAGGCGAAACTTCAATAGGTCTCCAAGGAAGAAAATACCTAGTGTTGTCAAATGGCGCAAAGAATGCCACGCCTAAACCACCATTTGTCATGGCATCCAAAACGCTATGAGAAACGCCACAGCAGAAAAAATAAAAGCCAATGGTCATGCTGGCGCGTGTTGCAAATGCAAGATTTGAGTAGAAAACCCTAACGATAAAAAGTCCTTGCAGATAAGCGAACAGCATGGAATGGAAGAAGCCTCGATGTCCGAACGGATGTTCGTACGGAATACCAAGTTTGAACGAAAGTGTATCTACATCTGGAAAAGCCGCACAGAAAACGCCAAGTGCAAAATATTTGAATACCTCTTTCTTGGGATACCTGATGGTTCCGAGGGCAGTTGCTGCAATGGCATGTGAGAAAATTGAAGCCATAGGGGTTGTCTTCTATCCGTGAGAAAAGTAAGCAAATTTTTTACGATGTGGATCTGGTTAAAAAAAGCGATAATCCATCGCTAACTAAAGCGCATATTACACGAGCAAAACTATCTATCCAAGGTGAATCCTATACCCAATAGAATCTTCAAAGAAATGGTGTAGGGTGAACATTTGCTCGGCACCAATCTTTTGTCCGAATTGAGCAATTAAGTAGAGTGTTAATGCGGCCACGGCCAGCACGGGAAGTGCCCAAAGAATGTTGGCATCTTGGCCCCAAAGAATACAGCGAGAAGCCGTACATGCCCAAAAACGCGGCTAGAATGCCCAAAGCCACATATCCATAAAAGAAAAATGCCCAAACGGTTGGGTTGGGGCCGTAAAGACCATGGATTAACGTAAATGAATCGTCTTCCTCATCTGCCTCAAACGAGATACTCAATTGAGGCGACCAAAAATGCTGGTCTTGTGTGCGAATATTCAATACAACGAAATTTGGAAGAATCTCGGCAGCACAGCCACAATCCAAATCTGACAAATGTTTACGCACCAATTTTCCAACCTCTTCAGGTTTTATCTTGTATTTGGCTTTAAACCGTGGACGGATGTGAATACTACTCATAGAGTAACAATGCTACGCGAAAATCTTGTGAAATCAAATAGCGAGGGTCAAACCAGAATTGGCCTTCCTTTAAAAAGTTCTTTAAACTCTGGCGGGCCAGAAAAGTGTTTGTCGGTGAAATCGTCTAAGAATCCAAGTGACTTATTTGAAAACAAATCAACCAAATCATCCTGCGCCAATCCGCTAATCATATAAGGCACTACTTCAGGAATGATCTTCTCTCCAATGCATCTTGCGCAGAGCGTGTATTCGTAAAGTTCGCTTCGCGGAACGCCTTTAACAGAACAGGTA